>JABUUX010000156.1 GCA_021442965.1 Treponema sp. | reverse complement strand
TTCTGCAACGCGTGCCTTTTCTACTTCTTCAGCCTTCTTCTTTTCTTCTGCCACTCGTGCTTTTTCTGCTTCTTCAGCTTTTTTCTGAGCTTCCAGTTTTTTTTGTTTTTCTTTTTCCAATCTTACTGCATCTGCCTTCTTTTGAGCAGCTGCTTTTTCCTGTCTTAATTTTTCTATACGCTCATCTTCTGCCTTTTTTTCTTTTGCAATTCTTTCTTTTTCTATCTTTTCGACTTTTTCTTTTTCTGCTTTTCTGGCTTCTGCATCTTCTGCAAGTTTTTCTTTTTTCTTTTCTTCCAGAATTCTTTCTTCATTCTTGGCTGCCAAAAGTTTTACTTCTTCAGGCATATTATAAATAACAGGATTTTCTCCATTTGTATTTTTCTGTTTATTGATTATTTCTTCTGCTTTTTCTTCTCCGTATACTTTACGAACAGATTCTTCCCACTTCTTTTGTTCTTCTTTTGTTTTCTTTTTTTGTGATGTTACCTTTTTTAAAGTTTCAGCTGTTGATTCATTTTTTAAAGCTTCTGTAATTGTAACAGGTTCTACATCTTCAATTTTTTCTTTCCCGCTAAATTCAACGACCTGACCGGCAACGATTTTTTTTGCAGGCTGTTCAGATTTTTTATTTGCAGAATTTTCTCCTTTAATTCCTGATACAACTTTTGACGCAACTTTTGAAAGTCCACGTTTTTTTTCTGGAATGATTCTGGCTTCAGATGCGGTTACATCACCACTTGTTGCAATTAATATTGAAGTACCGTCTTTTGCAGCACTTACAACCATTGAAGAATTCTTTCCGGCTTTGTACTCAACATTACCGGCCTTTACACTAATCCTTTCATCACTAACAGATAAAGTTCCTGATTTTAAATCCATTAAAAGATTGTTATCATCACCAAGCAAAACCAAAAATGTTGTATCTTCTGGGATTGGAATGGTCTGCCCTGTTACAGGATCACCAATTATCCAGGTTAAATCCAGTTCTGAACTTCCTCCTGTACGAATCCAGTCTCCTGAATAAATAGGACTTGCTTCGTTCAGGGCATACCATGTGGAACCGTCTGAAAATTTTCTGGAAACTGATCTTGTTTTTCTTAGGACAACACCAATCGGTTCTTCATCTTCCCGGGTTTCTGATTTATAAAAATCATTTATGAAAAGAGTCAGAGATACACCCATTCCTATAACACAGAAAATTGAAATAAGAACTGTAATCAGTTTACTTGTCGATTTTGTATTTCTTTTCTTCTTCATCTGTATTTACCTGTGATTTATCAATTTCATGAAATCCCATAAGACTGCGAACCTGACTCAAAGTTTCAGGCCCCGGCTGACCTTTTACATTAATTACGGCGTACATCTTTATTGGAGCTTCTTTTCCCTTAACATGTACCCCAGGCATTTCTTCCACTATCAGTTTATGACCTATAAGTGCATAAGTGTTTTCTGTTATAAGAATATCTGTCTGAAAAGGTTTATTTAAAGCTTCTGTTCGGCTTGCAAGGTTTACAGCATCTCCAATAACCGTGTACTCCATACGAACATCAGAACCAATCTGTCCTGCAACAACAGAACCTGAGTTTATTCCACACCCTATTTTAATAGGCACTTTACCTTCTTTTTCACGTTTTTTATTTAAATGATAAAGTTCATAGCGCATCATAAGAGCACCGTTTACTGCGTTCCATGCATCAGCGGCAGGACTCCCTGCAGTTTCAGGTGCCCCCCATACAGCCATAATAGCGTCCCCAATATATTTATCAACAGTTCCATGTGTACGAACAACACAGGAAACCATTTTGGTCATATATTCATTTAAGAATTCAACAACTTCAGACGGAGTAAGTTTTTCTGACATTGCAGTAAAAGATCGGATATCACTAAAGAAGATTGTTGCATTTCGGTTTTCGCCACCAAGTTTTAATTCACCGCGCATAGCTTTTTCTGCAATTGCAGAGTTTGTAAATCGGCTGAAGGAATTTTTAAGGCGTTCACGTTCTGCAAGTCCCTGTCCCATTTTTACAAACCGTTTTGTAAGGAGTCCTACTTCATCCTGACTTTTAGCCTTAAGTTTTAAGTTATAGTTCCCGATTTCTATTTGATGTGCTGCCCCTACCAGAGCATGAATAGGTTTGGTTAATGAATTACTGAAAAAGCGGATAACCATAATGGCCAGAAAAAGAATAGCCAAAGAAATATATCCTATGCGGATAATTGTCCTTTTTACAGTATCCAGAACCTTTGCTTCTGAAACACAGGTTACACAGTACATATCGCCTGCAATTTTATTATAAGCACAAATCCAGCGTTCCTTATTTGAATCAGATTCAGTCTTCATGGCATTATCAAAATTGCTTTCAGAAATTACTTTTTTTGCTGCCTCAACAAATCCGTTTTCTTTTTCATCATCAGAAAGTTGTCCTGCAAGAATTTCAAAATCCTTGTTAAATAAAACAGAAATGTTTAAATCCTGATACGTCATAAGTGAAATTATCTGAGCCGCATCAAGACCTACACAGGCTGTAGTTTTTTCACCGTTATAAGAGTACGGGAAAATTACACAGATTGAAGGAAGCCCCATTACATCGGTAAAGTTTAAAATCTGTACTTCTCCATTTCGGGCTTTTGCTTCACTTTGTTTATTTTTCTGAATCCATTTTGAAATTTCTTCCTGTAAATTTTCATTAATCAGTTCAGCCTTTGGAGAAACCTTTATTCCAATTTCCGGTCCCTCTACAAACCAAACATCTGGGTTTCTTCCGGAAAAGTCGTCAAACATCTGGGCTAAAGATTCTTTTCCGCCATCTTTTTTACGGCTAATAAGATAATCATTTATAAATCCCATAGCATTATTCTGCGAACTGATTATCAAAGAATTCACAGAAGCTGACGTAACATTATTTAAAGAATAGTTTGTATCCTGAGCCTTTGACCTTAAATCTCTGGAAACAAGTTTGGCAACTACAAAGGTAGAAAGCCCCAAAACGCCTACAACAAGAGCTGCAAAAATAAGAATCATTTTAAACCCGATAGGGTATTTTACTTTTCCAGATTTTTTTTCAACTTTCTTTTTCATATTTCATTCTCCAAATTTTTAACGTTTCCAAAGGTAAAGTTTTGAATAACTTTCATTTTTAATACTACGGTATTCACAACACAAAGCATAGTTTAGGCTGTCTGATGCCGCAAATTGTGTAGAACTTCCAGATGCATATATATACTTTTCTATTGGCGACCAGGAGGTGTCACTTCTTAAGCGATAAGACTGATCGCTTATAAAACCGTTCAAGTCCGGCGTTATGTAACTTACACTTGAAAAACTTTCTGAAGTTACGCCTGTTCCGTCAGTATATCCGGATACAAGTTTATATCCATTTTCATAACCTGAAATAATAAACTGACTTTCGTCTTTTGAAAGTCTTAAACTGGAAATATTTGAAAGATTAATTGAGTAAACAGTTGAAAGACTTGCACTCAAATCTGTCCAGGAAGTTCCATAATCATTTGAAACATAAACCTCACTTCCATAGCCGTACATAATTGTCTGAAGGTTTGACGAAACACTTACTGCAGGTATACCTGTTAAGCCTGAAACGATTTTTGTAAAAGAGTTTCCGCCGTCTTTTGAAATAGTAATATTGAAATTATTAGTGGTACTAGAATAATCCAGATAGGCTACAAGTATTATTTTTCCGTCATCAGAAATAAATCTGTCTGCTATACTGTAACTGTATTTACTTTCTGAACTGAAATCACCTTTTTGAGTAAAAGTCTTTCCATAATCTGTAGAAACTAAAACTTTGTTGCCATTAAAAGCTACAACAGATTTTCCTGAAGAACTCATTTTTATATAACTTCCGTAATTGTTGTGGTCTTTATAAGCTGTCCAGGTATTTCCATAATCTTCTGACATAAGTGTAGCAGAGTATAAATAGGAATTATTTAAATCATTTTCATAAATGTATACACTTGCAATCATATACTGCCCGCTGTCAGACATAGAAACATAACGAATATCATGTACTCCACTTGGAAGACTTACACGCTTGAAGTCAGAAAGTCCGTTACGAACACTTACAACATCCTGAATTGTTTTAGTTGTACCGTCATAGCATTCGTAAGTAAATTTTATGTTTGCAGTTCCAAATCCTTTAGCCGTAATTAAACCTGTCTGGTCTACATCTGCAACACTTGTATTATCAGAAGAGAACGTCCAGTCTTTTATAGTTCCGGCATTATTGTAGGAATACCAAACATCAAAATATCCCGAGTCTCCAGGTGTGAAGTCATCCCACACATTAGCTCCCCCGGTATAATTTGGAGCGGCAGTATATGTTGTATAGTTAATTGAATAAGTATTTGATTTATAAATATTAATACTGCCAGAATAAAACGGATACATCATTATTGAACTGCCGGATGAACTGATACCTTCTCTGTAATATGTAAGGCCGTTTTCTGTATAGGAAGGCAGAGCCTTAAACCAGTCAATAAATTCCTGGTTTTCAAGGAAGTCCTCCCAGTACATATAATAATCACTTCTACCTTTATATTTATCTGGAGTTTTAAATACGAAATAATCATCATTATAAGCATGAATTTTAAAACTTTTTATGCTGTTAGGATTATCAGATTTTTCCCAAACTACATACAGCGTGTTGTAAAACGAATTTAATGTGAAACTAGCAGAACTGGTAGTACTGTTTTTTACAGGACTAAGCCCCAGATAAACATAATTTCCACTTACAAGACCGTTTGCCCAGCCGAAAACATCAGATTTTTCAAAATCTTTTTCGGTTAATGTTACTTCTGTTCCATACGGGTAAGATTGTGAAAGAATCCATATTTTACTTGATTCTGAATATGAAGTGTTATTATACGAACCATCCGAGTTTGGATAATTGGCTTCAATCTTTACGTATTCCAAAGGCTTGTTCCAGGTTACATAGTATTTAACACTGGTATCCATTTCATCTGTTTCAGAAAGAAGAGTTGAACCGTTTTCTTTTCTAATGCCTACTTTATCAAAACTGCGGTCAACAGGAATTGTAAAGCCGTTTTCATCTGTAGTTCCGCCAACTTGTTTATATTCAAGTTTTTCGCACCATGATTTAAATTTTTCAAGTTCAAAAAGATTTTTTGCAACTACTTTTGATTCTCCATTAGGATTCAGCTCTTCTTCTGTAATTTCTATATAATCTGAAGTTTCATTTCCGGCATAGATTATAATATCTTTTCTTTTAGAAGGCTGTTTAAGTCCCATTAATTCATTAAAAAAATTTGCACAGGATGAAAAGCCTGTTATAAGAGACAAAGCAAAAATTAAACTATGAAGTATTTTCATTTTTCTCATTTTTCACCCTCCAGTAAAGGTTCTATGCCCCAAATTGAAATCTGATATTTTCCTCGAATCCAGTCACTTATTCCAATATTAATCTGGTCTGGAGTCATCTGACTTACAGGAATTTTCTTTTTCTGCTTTGAAAAGTCTGCATAAATGAACTTATTGAATGGAACAGTAATTACTTTATCTTCATATCCAGACGTAAATTCATATGTATAAATATAATCTTCACCCTGTTTTATCTGGATTTTGTATTTTTTACCGTCGCCCTTACAATGGAACTTTATACCCTGTGAATCCATAAGAGTTGAAATGGCATCTGGATTTGTAATTATCATATCTGCCCACATATCTTTGGCAGCACCTGTAGAATCAATTTGGAAATTATATACCCATGTAGTTATACCATTGGTATTTAATTTTGATTTTGCAATATTTGTTTTTACACCCTCAGGAAAATCAGAAGTAAACAGATTAGGATTATTTAAAGGTGTTTCCGTATCCAAAAATCCTTTTCTTCTGAAATTTTTATTTCCTGCAAGAGAGCCCAGACTTCTTTCTGTAGGATCATCAGGTCCCCAGTTATAAGTGATATACTGATAATTACGCCAGCCGCTTATTGCAGATTCTGAAACCTTAAGAATGGAAGTCGGTAATTCCAGAACCTTTAAATTTATACAATTTTCAAAAGCGTTTTCGCCAATTTCTTCCAAGCCTTCTGGAAGATTAATTTTTGACAGTTTTTCACAATTTGCAAAAGCTTTTTCACCAATGATTTTTATAGAATCAGGAAGCGAAACTTCTTCCAAAAGCGGCATTTCTTCAAATCCGGTAATTTCTGTTACACCGTTAGCAAATACAATTTTCTTTACGTTTGATTTTATTTCATAATCTTTACCGGAAACCTTACCGCTCTTTGTAATTGTAAGAGTTTCATGAATAGGTTTCTGAATATAAATAGGAGCCTGAACCGGAATACGAACGCCAAGTGAAATTACTTCATACATAAACAGATTTTTATTTGAAGTATTTATCTGTCCGTTATACATAAGGTTTGAAATATCATTTAAATAAAGAGTATATTTAAAATCAAAATAATCCAGAAGAACAATACCGCCTCTGGCAAAAGCATACATCTGGAACGGTCTAGAATTATCAGGATACCAGTTTACGCCAGCCCCAAGCCCGACAAAAGGTCTTACATAAAAAGTTGGTGTTGCAATATGGAAATATCCTCCGGCTCCAAAAACATTATCAAACGGGAAGAAATCAAAGTTCACTCCTACACGAAGCCAGTCTAAATTTAAAACAGCAGCTCCAAGAGAAGCCCCCATAAGCATATTGTTGTCACCATTTTTATTGAACGGGTTCGGACCTAAATTCAAATCCAGAACGATATACGGAAAAAGCATTTTTGATTTTCTAAGAACCTTAAAATCAAACGGGCTGTACTCAAGTTCATTTTCTGTAACAACAGATTTTACTTCTTCCACAATTTCTGTTCCGTCTTCCTGAACAGTCTTAACAACTGCAACAAAATTTTCAGGCCTTATAAATTTTTCTACCGTTTCGTCATCTGACAAAGTCACAAAAGAAGTTTTAAATTTTGGATTGATATGGAAATATTTTACAAAAGAATGACTTGGAGTTTCTATTAAAAGGCCGTAATCACCTTCTGTAAGTTTTTCTTTTTTACCCTGAAGAATTACTTTTTTGCCACCCCTTTTTAAATCTACTACTGTCAAAGGAATATGCAGATTATTTCCGGTTTCTTCTGAAAATTGAGACACAATTGAATAAACTGTATTTGCAGAAATTTCTTTTCCCTTAAGTGTAATTGTTATATATTCAGATTTTTTTGTTACTTCGGCAGAAATTGAATTAATCAAAGGAGATGTAATTTGCTGATCCAAATCTTTTACCAAAACCAGCTGTGAATCACGCCCCATTTTATTTTGGGCTGAAATATTATAATATCCCGGACGTATTTTCTGAGGAACAGATAAAGATATTTCCATATTCCCCACATAATCCAAAGTACGGCTTGATGCCACTGTAAGAGGAATAGTTTCACGTTCAGTCATTGTTGCAAAAGGATACGGTATACCTGCTGTTGAAGGTGTTAAAGAATACTCTGTATCTGACGTGTAACCTGTTCCATAAAGTTTAAGAATACCTTCTTCATTTACTTTTTGAGCGTCAAAAAGATTTACTTCATAATTTGGATAATATGTAAAACTTTTTGTATCCAGAACAGGGCTTCTGTTTGCAAAAACCAGAATATCCAAGGCTGATTTTTTACCACCGCGATTTTCGGCAACAATCTGGTAATAACCGGTATTAAGTTTATCTCCGTTGTATTTCAAAACAACACTGTTATTTTCGTGGTCATTTCTAATTACTTCCAGGGGAACAGAAACTCTAAGCTTGTTGTATGCCAAAAACTCTTTTCCACCTTTTGAAGGTTTATCTTCCGGTTCCAGATAAAATTTCGTATCTGTAAAGAAGATATTCTTTCCTTTTACTGAAAAAGAATTTTCAGGATCCCCCGCTTCAGGTATAACAACATCTGTTACAACTTCATCTTCCGCCTGAGTTACCATAAGAACAGGATAATTCCAGTCCGGATTCTTCTTCATATATTTTGAATCAAGATACGGCTGGTCATCTGTAATAACTACAGTTTCTCTCCATTTTGGTTCCTGTTTTCCAAGGCGCCCAATAATGTTCATTCCTGTAATAGCTACTCGGTGTCTCCCGGGAGTCAAAGCTACTTCTATTGAAGTTTCTTCATGTTCAGCATCATAAACAGATTCCCATGTTCCGTTATTGTCTTTTTCAATCTGAACTCGGTATTTTACAGAGTTTACTTCTTTTTTCCATTTTAGAAGTTTGTAAACTTTTAATTCCCCAACTTCTCCATCAGGGGTTTCAACTTCATATGAAGACTGTATGTTTTCTTCCTCAGAAAAAACAGGAATAGTGAAAAATGCAAATACTAATAAGATAAACCAGACTTTACGTTTCAAAATGGTATTCTCCGACTCAAATTATCGGCATAAAGTAGCATTTTCATTAAGAAAATCGTAAAATGTGCCGATAGAAGGAGTTTTTAATGTCACCTGACGTTCTTGTTTTTAATAAACCGGCTGATTCATGGAATTGGGAAAGCAGAATCCCACTGGGAAACGGAAGACTTGGAGTAATGATAAAAGGAGATCCATTTCAGGAAGGTCTACAACTTAATGAAGAAAACATTTGGTCTGGCGGTCCAATGGAAAGGAATAATCAGTCTGCAGTTACAGGCCTGAATGATATTCGAAGCCTTATAGATAAAGGAAAAATTAATGAAGCACAGGAAATGGCTTACCGTGTTATTTCAGGCACTACAGTAAATATGCGCTGTTACCAGAATGCCGGAGACTTCAACATTGATTTTTTTACAAAAACAAATACCGGAGTTACAGGACCAATGCAGGGACACACACTTGATTCCTTCTCCGATTATTCCATGACTCTGGATATGAACCAGGGATTACACATAGTAAAATATCAAGATCAGGAAGGAACTCTTTTTACAAGAACAACTTTTGTTTCTGCTTACGACGATATAATTGTTATGCACGTTCAGTCAGATAAAAAAGGAAAGATTAATTTTAGAGGAAATTTGGAACGAGGTGTTTGGGCTGATTCAGTTTTTACAGACGGAAAATTTATTTTTTTGGAAGATTCTCACGGAATTCCGTTTACTGCAGGAGCAGGGGCTGTATGTAAAGGCGGACAAACAAAAATTATGGGTACCTGCATTTGCGGAGAGGATATAGATGAAGCCGTTATTTTTATTGCAATAAAAACTTTCAATAATTTTACAGGTAAAAACCATCCCTTAAATCTTAAAGAATATGAAGAAGCCATAAGAAAAAACACATGGACACCAAAAGTAAAAAAACAACTTTCAGCTTTATGCTCACTCTTTACAGAAAGTGATAAAAAAGATTTTTCCAACAAATACAAAGAAATCCTTGAAAACCATAAAAAAGAATTTTCTTCCTATTACAGCAGAATGAAATTTACTTTGATTTCTGATGAAAATAACACTGAAAAAGATAAAACAAATTTTTCAACTCCAGATTTAATTCAAAAGTTAAGGGAAAATAATTTACATAAAAATGATCTTGCATTATGCATAAATCAGTACGCAAATTTTGGACGCTATCTTCTAATATCATCTTCCAGAAAACCAGGTGTTCTTCCGGCAACTCTGCAAGGCATCTGGAACTGTTACATGGATCCTCCGTGGGGAAGTAAATACACCATCAACATTAACCTGCAAATGAATTACTGGGCTGCGTGCATGTGTAATCTTTCAGAAACAGAAAACACTGTCTTTGAACTTCTTTCACGCGGATATGAAAAGGGACTTGTTACTGCAAAAAAAATGTACAACTGCCGTGGCTACGTTATGCATCATAACACAGACATATGGGGAGATTCCGCTCCACAGGATGCATGGCTTCCGGGAACCTACTGGACACTTGGAAGCGGCTGGCTTGCAACACACATTTGGGAACATTATGAATACACTCTGGATAAAAAAATGCTTTCAAAGTACTACTACCTTATCCATGAAGCGTGCCTTTTCTATACTGATTTTTTGCAGCCTTCAAAAATTAATGCTTCTGACGGAAACCCTTACCTTATTCTTATTCCATCGGCTTCCCCTGAAAACTCTTACAAGACAAAAGATGGAGCTGCAAAAGTTTTTAGCGCAGGCTGTGAAATGGATAATCAAATTCTGACACATCTTTTTGAAAGCTGCCTTAAAGCCATGGATGTATTGGGAAATAATGCAGTAAACCTTCAAGGTAAAAAATACAAGACTTCAGACCGAAAAGATTTTGAGTACGTACTTTCACACATCAAAAAACCTTCACTGAATTCAGACGACTCAATCATGGAATGGAACGAAGAATTTGAAGAAATAGAACCGGGACACAGACACATCTCTCACCTTTACGGACTCTTCCCGGGACACAGCATCTCTTTAGAAAAAACGCCGCTTCTTGCAGAAGGTGCAAAAAAGACACTTGAAAAAAGACTTTCTTCTGGAGGAGGTCACACTGGCTGGAGTCAGGCATGGATAATAAATTTCCGTGCAGCCCTGCACCAAAAAAATGAAGCCGGAGACGCTTTAACAAAAATTCTTTCACATTCCACAAATCCAAACCTTCTTGATATTCATCCGCCTTTCCAAATTGACGGAAATTTTGGAGCTTTGGCCGGAATTATGCAGATGCTGGTTCAAAGTTCTATGGAATGGAAAAATGGGAAACCTTCTGTTATAATTCATCTTCTTCCTTCTTTACCTGAAACTGAAACTTGGCAGAATGGAAGTCTTACAGGAATAAAAACCAAAGGTAACCTTAGTTTGGATCTTTATTGGGAAAAAGGAAAATTAAAAAATTACAGAGTTTACGGCGGAAACACTCCATACCAGATTATTTATGATGAGGATATAAAATGAAAAAAACTTTATGGACATTATTCTTTATTTTTATAATAAGCCAAATTTCTTTTTCGCAGGATGCTACCATATATTTATGGAAAAATGTTTCTGGTATGAAAAAAGAAAATTCCGTCATGTATATGCATAAACCAAAATCCGGAACAGATAACAAAGGCGTTGCTGTTATTGTCTGTCCGGGCGGAAGCTATCATCATTTGGGACTTTATAACGAAGGATACATGAGCACAAAATGGTTTTCTGAAAATGGTATCACAGCCTTTATGCTTAAATACCGCTCTGCAGAAGAAAACTATCACCATCCTGCCATGTTAGAAGATCTTCAGCGTGCTATTCAGCTGGTACGTGAAAATGCAGAAGAATACGGAATAGATAAAACAAAAGTAGGAGTCATAGGATATTCAGCCGGAGGACATCTGGTTACTATGGCAGGTGAATTTGGAAGCACTGTAAATGAACTGGAAAAACTTGGTATCCACACAGAAGAATCCCTGCGGCCTGATTTCTGTATGCCTGTCTACCCCGTTGTAAGTATGAAAGACCCCCTAGCCCATCATTGGTCACGGGATTCACTTTTAGGAAAAGACCAGAGTGATGAGCGTAAAGAAAAATTTTCCATGGAACAAAATGTTCCTTCAGACATGCCGCCAACTTACATTGTTGTATGTGTTGATGATGATGTTGTAGATTACAGAAATTCTTTAGAACTCAACAAAGCTCTTTCTGACAAAGGAATTCCTGACTGCGAATTTCATATGTACTCTTGGGGTAAACACGGATTTGGTATGCTGCAAGGTTCGTTCATGGAACACTATAACTGGAACCAAGACCTGCTTTCATGGATAAAAAGAATTACAGAATAAATTCAGTCTTTTACAATTCCGGTAATTTGAAGTTCCACAAGATTTGACTTGTTTCTTGTAAAAAAGAAAATGATAATTCCCGGAATAAAAAGACCTGCAAGTACGCACACTGCCTTAAATCCTTCTGTAGCTTCAACCTTTAAGACACCGGCAAAAAAATCAGAAAGAAAAAATCCTCCAACAGCACATAAAACAGGCACTAAAAGAGTAATCACATTACAAAAAGCCTGAAAAGAAGTAAGGACGTTTGCGGTTACAGTCATTCCGGGTTTTAAATCCAGTCTTCTGTTATTTTGAGCAGTAAGCACAACCTTACAGCCGTTACAGGAGGAACTACAGTTTGAGCACGTCTCTTTATCAAAGGGGATGATTTCAACTTTATCTTCAATTACGCGGCTCACTTTGTAAAGTTTTTTCACTTTCTGTTTCCTTCCAGTTCTTTAATTTTCATTGCAGTTATCTTAACACCATTAACATTTTTCTGTTCTATGTATGTATCGTGCAGATTATACAAAGCATCAAGATAATAAGGATTTATTGTAACCGCCATTTCAAAACTTTCTGCGGCATCATCAAACTCATTGTCATTAAATTGCAGAACACCTAAAAGATTCCAAAGCCTTGCACTTGTCGGGTGATAATCCAAACCTTCTTCACAAAATTCAAAAGCTCTGTCCAAAAGATGAAGATTCATACACGCTACGCAAAGTGCTTCTACCACATCTTCCTGATCCGGCGAAATAGAAAAAGCATTCTGAAGAGCATCTACAGCTTTTGGTAAATCTCCTGCATCTCTGTAAGTAATTCCCAGATTAAACCATACAAGGTAATTATTCCGGTCAATATGAATAGCACGGCGAAGACATGCCAGAGCCTCGTTAAAATGACCGTCTTTTGCAAGGAGAATTGCCTGATTGTTCAATGTATCTGCTCGTTCTATCATATATTAAATATACTTCATTTTTAGTTAGAATTAAAGTTTTGGCGAAAAAAATCAGTAATCAGGCACCATAAGTTCATACTTCTTCACATCACTTTTAATTTGGAATCATACTTGTAAAAAGTTCTTCAATTAAATCAGCAGCCTTTATGCTATCCTTTCCACATTTTTTTAAACCAAGATTACGAAACTGTTCACAAGTCTGTTTTATTACACTTACGCCCTTTTTTCTGGCTTCTTCTATACATCCGTCAGTTTCTAAAAGTTTTATGCATTTTTCCACTGCAGCACTTTCAATGCCTTCTTTTCCTGCCTCTTCCATTAGCTCAGAAATTTTTTCCTTATTCTCAGGATGATTTTTTACATGAATTAAAACAGGAAGACTTTTCTTTCCTTCAACAATATCATCTCCCCGTTTTTTTCCAACATTTCCGGTTGTTAAATTAATAACATCATCAATAATCTGGAACCCCATCCCAACACTTGAAGCAGTCTGTCCAAGCTCATTGGAAAGTTCTTCATCTGCCCCGGAGGCTAAAGCCCCAAGCTGAGCCGCAAGATTTGCAAGCGTTCCGGTTTTCTGTCTGACCATAGCTTCATACTCTTTTTCAGAAGGAAACACATTTACATTTCTGTGCCAGTAAATATCCATTGCCTGTCCAAGATGAAGCCTTCTTAATTCCTGTCCTGTCATCTTGTGTAAAGCAAGTTTTTTCCCATCCTCAATTTCTAAAGCATCAATCAAAGCCAGGGCTTCAAAATAAAACCAGCTTCCAGCATTCAATGCTGTATCCAAACCATAAGCAATATGAGCACACGGATGTCCCCGTCTTAAATCTGCACCGTCTTCTATATCATCATGAATAAGACTTGCTGTATGAACAAACTCTACAACTGGAGCAAGTTTGTAAACCAAATTGCTGTCCTTATTTCCAGAAACCAAATCTGCAATAAGTGTTGCAAACAAAGGTCTCCATCTTTTTCCGCCCATACCAATTAATTTAGAGTTTGGTTCCAAAAGACAGTTCAAATATAACTCAGGGCAGTAAGAAGGACAGGAACCTTCAGGCAGTACACCAAAAGATTTTTTCTTCCAATTTTCAGTTAGTTCAGTTGCTTCTTTAATTTCTTTTTCTATTTTATCAAGTCGTTTTAAAAATTCAGGATTCATATATTCTCTGTTTGATTATGTTTATTGATTTTTTTTCCAATCTTCAAGGAATTTGTGGCGGGTAATAATCAGATTAATTAATTCGTGATACATATTATAATCCACTTCAATTGCAATCGGCAGAACAAAGAATTCTGTCTCATTACAATAGCGGTCTATAAATTCACTGTCAGTAACATATCCCAGTGAAATCATATTTGAAATACGATCCGCACATTTCAGAACTTTTGCTTTTTGACTTCCTTCTGTAATAATACGCATAAGAAAATCCCGCTTTGCTTCACCTTCATGCTTGGTTACTTCAAGTACCAGATTCAATACTTCAGGTCCGTCTTCATCAGCATTTTTAATAAGGTCAGAATCAAAGCCCGGAATATCTTCGATTGTATCGTGAACAAGAGACGCTTTTAATAAAACTGGATCAATATATCCGTAATCAATAAGAATAGAAAGAGTATCCATCTGATGACGGAACATATTTCCACCTGCATGGCGTGCTTTACCAATCAAAGAAGTAGCAAGCTGCATATATGGCGCCAAATTAATTTTCTTTAGCTGAAGCAGACCTTCTTCGTTCATTTTAAGCGGTCGTTCAGTTTTCATCTTGTATTTATTTTTAGCCATGCAGAGCCTCCGAACCATCTTAAATAGTATATCACAAAACTACATTTGTGGAGACAATTCATAATTCATAATTCACAATTGACAAATGCGGTGGTAAAGTATGCGGTCATTGGACTTACAAATACGGTCATTGAGCTTCTGTCAAAATGACCGTTACAGTTAGTTTGAGTGATTTAGCCAAACTGAAATTTTAAATCCACGGTGGTTTCGATAAACTCAACCACCTCATACATCTATTTCTTCAATTCATCTATGTATTGAGACATTTTTTCTACCACATTCAACTCTTCGGCGAGTTTTGCTTTTTCGGCTTCGACCTGGTCGGCCGGGGCGTGAAGAGCAAAATTTCCTGAAAGTTTTGACTGGCTTCGTTCGGCATATTTTTTGTGTTCGTC
>JABUUX010000367.1 GCA_021442965.1 Treponema sp. | reverse complement strand
AGTTGAACCAACCAATGACGGTTTTGCAGACCGATCCCTTACCGCTTGGGTACCACTCCAAAAGGTATTAATAATATAATGAAATTCACTTTCTCTGTCTAGTACCCGCATAACATTCTAAAAATTTCCCAAGTATAAAATTAATGCCATAACGTATAAGACTATATTTTCTGTTCTTTATCTATTCCAAGTCCAAATAAAGAAAAATCCCCCTTGCACGGGTCACAAGGCCAGATTTCTTTTAGCCTTTCTGTCAAAAGGACTGCTGTTTTTCGATCAGGTTTTGAGGTTTCCGAAATAAGCCCCAATTTTATAGATTCCTTCATAACATGAACATCAAGAGGAATCAAAAGATCTTTCGGATTATACCAGGTCCAGAGACCCAAATCGACTGGCGAGTTTATTCGCACCATCCAGCGCAAAAACATATGAATTCTTTTATTTGCTGAATTCTTTCCTTTTGGAACCAGACGTGAACGGGAAAAAGCATCCCCAATAATCCTGTCCAATGGATAGATTTTTTCAAAACTTTCAGATTCTTTTATTCCTGCTTCCCGCAATTCAACACTCTGCATATCCTGCCAGGATTCCCGTAAAAACCTTCCAAAAGAGCCCGAAATACGCAGAATCTGCTGCATCTCGTCAAAGAAAACATACAAGTCATCATATGAATAAAAGCGGTAAAATTTCTTTTCAGTATTTCCGTCATCAGAAATTAAAGTTTTTCTGTAATCTCCGCTCATTACCCATGCAGCAAAAGACGGCTCCATTCCTTTTTCATAAGCCCACATATCTGCCAGCTCTGCTAAATATTCTATCTTAGGTATAAACTGCTTTCTGCTGCCAAAAGACAGCATTGCCGCCGTAAATGAAAAGACCTCTATATCAATTACTCGTTTGTAACGCTTTAAAAACTGGCTTGGATCTGAACTAATAAAATCAGAAGTTTCATATTTATCTGCAAGTTCTTTCAAAAGTTTATCAGTTGAATTCTTACTGCTATTTTTCATGACTATAAAGTATAGTGAATTTTACAAGTATTTTCTGTATAATTTCTTTTATGACTTCGCTTTCAAATTTTCACACCCATACTTATCTTTGCGGACATGCCGAAGGAAGGCCTCTTGATTATGCACTTCAGGCAAAAATAGAAGGTTGTAAAGCTTTAGGTTTTTCTGATCACTGCCCTTTCCCAAAAGATTTTCCAGACCCTTGGGAAAACGTAAGAATGAAAATTGAACAGGTACCTTTATATTTAAGCCAAATAGAAGAAGCCAAAAAGTCTGTAGAATTTCCAATTTATACTGGCTTTGAATGTGAATGGGATCCTGCTTATCAAAGCTGGTATAAGAATGAACTGCGCGGAAAATATGGAGCCCAATACCTTGTATTAGGACAACACTGGGTTTTAAAAGATGGACTTCATCCGGGTACACAAATAATCACTGATGACCATACTTTAAACCTATACTGCAATCAGGTAATTTCTGGAATGCAAACAGGACTGTTTGACTTTCTTGCCCACCCCGACATTTTTATGTGGTCTATGAAAGAATGGACAAAAAATACAGAATCTGTAAGCCGCAGCATTATTGAAGCTGCAATAGACTTGAATATGCCAATTGAAGTAAACGGTTACGGTCTTGCCAAAAATACCCAGAACACCAGCCACGGAATCAGACAAATTTATCCCTATGCAGAGTTTTGGGAACTTGCAGCTTCAACAAATGTCAAAATCATCTGTAATTCTGACGCACACTTTCCTTCTGATGTAATTTTTAATACGTGGCGCGCCCGTGACTTTGCAGGAAGATTTGGAATAAATGTAACGGATTTTGACATATCTAAAATCGAACGATAAATCTTTTAAGCGGTTTTCATTATACAAAAAAAAGGCTGCCCTATTGTTTTGGACAGCCTTTATGATAACTTTCTATATCAGCAAAACTATTCGTTATGCCATTTTTTGAAAATTAAAGAAGTATTTACTCCACCAAATGCAAAGTTATTTGACATTACATATTCGGCATCAATACTGCGACCTTCACTTCTGATGTAATCAAGAGGTGCGCATTCAGGATCAACATTTTCCAAGTTTACATTTCCGTGGAACCATCCTTCATTCATCATATTGATTGTAAGCCATGCTTCTACACAACCACAGGCACCAAGAATGTGTCCGATATAAGATTTTGTAGAAGAAATTGGAACTGCACGATTGAATACTTTGTAAACAGCCTGACTTTCAGAAATATCTCCGTGATGTGTTGATGTTCCATGGGCATTAATATATGCAATATCATCAGCCTTAAGTCCTGCATCATCCAAAGCCATCTGAAGAGCATAGGCCTGAGTTTCGGCATTAGGCGAAGTAATATGTGTACCGTCCATATTTGTTCCAAATCCGGCAACTTCTGCATAAATCTTTGCTCCACGTTTTACAGCATGTTCCAAATCTTCCAGAATAAGAGTACCTGCCCCTTCACCAATTACAAGACCGTCTCTGTCTTTGTCCCAGCAACGAGGAGTTCCTTCTGGATTTTTATTCTGTACTGAAGTAGCTCCAAGAGTATCAAAAATGGCAGCATCTGGAGCAGAAAGCTCTTCGGCTCCACCAACAATCATCATAGTCTGGCGTCCATCTGCAATGGCTTCATAACCGTAACCGATTGACTGGCTTCCGGAAGTACAAGCTGTATCTGTAACAATTACACGCCCGCGAATCTGATAATATACAGAAAGATTACATGCATTTGTCTGTGGCATAGCTTTAATGTAAGTCTGGCTGTTCAGATGTGACGAGTCTCCTGTTTCAACCATCTTAGCCAAATCCCCAATAGCGTCCATAGACCCCATACATGTTCCGTAGGCAATACCGGTGTTACCGCTTTTAAGTTCGTCAATTACATCACTTTTATCTTCGTTAAGAAGCCCTGCATCATCCAAAGCTTCATTTGTAGAAACCAAAGACAGCATTGCAACACGTCCCATTCCTCTAATTTTTTTACGAGGGAAAGATGGAAGTTCACCATCATAAGGACATGCAAGTCTTGTATTCATTTTTGTATAACGTTCCCATTCAGGCATATAACGGATACAGTTCTTTCCAGTTTTAAGTTTAGCCAGAGCTGATTCCCAGTCACGTCCTAAAGCCGAAATCATGGCACCACCAGTTACTACTACGCGGCGTTTTCCATTTGGTCTTGTATATGTCATTTTTCTAACCTCTTCTGTTTCAAATTAGTATTTATATGACCTAAAAATGAAGTTCTCATTTTAAAAAGTCTTATATCAATCACGGCGTTGACAGTTACGTCCTATTACATTCCACCATCGCATTCAATGCACTGACGTGTAATGTAAGCAGCCCCGTCAGAAAGAAGGAATGCAGCCAGAGCACCAATTTCTTCTGGTTTTCCGGCACGTCCCATTGGAATAGACTGCATAATAATTTCATATACATCAGGTCTGATAGCTTTTGTCATATCAGTTTCAATTACACCAGGAGCAATTACGTTACAGGTAATTCCACGACCTGCAAGTTCTACAGCCAAAGCTTTTGTTGCACCAATTATACCAGCCTTTGATGCAGAGTAGTTTGTCTGTCCGCGGTTACCGTCAACACCACTAACTGATGACACTGTAATAATTCTTCCACCGCGTTTATTTTTACGGCTTACCATAGGCATAAGGAGTGGATTAAGAACATTGTAAAAACTGTCCAAATTTGTGTGGATTACTTTATCCCAGTCTTCTCCACTGAGAGCAACAAAAGTATTATCACGTGTAACACCGGCATTGTTTACAATCCCCCAAAGTGCACCGTATTTTGCAACAATTTCAGAAAGTTTTGCTTTACAATCATCACGGTCAGCAACATTGAACTGAATAATTTCTCCATCTGAACCGCAAGCCTTAACCTGAGCCAAAGTTTCCTGAGCCTTTGCTTCACTTCCATTGTAGTGGCAGATTACATAATATCCGGCTTTTGCAGCTTCAACCGCAATTGCACGACCAATACCACCGGAAGCACCGGTAACCAAAACTCTTTTAATTTCTTCGTTTTCCATAATATTACCCCTAAAAAAATTTAGTCTTTAAACAATGCGTGAATATCTTCTGTTTCCATTACAGTGATTTTTGCACTGGCTGCAGGAGCAGCATCTCCAACATGGGCATAAAGTTCACATACATATCTGTAGATGTGATCCGCTTCTTCACGGAAGTCTTCACGAATTTTCATCTGAATTGTTGTTCCATTTTTTAAAAAGCCTACTTCAGCCTTAAAATCCACAACACTTAAGATGAAACCAGGAAGCGGCTCACGTCCTTTTTCCTTGTTTGTTATACCGGTCAGAGCAGAAATTCCCTGAGCCATGAATTCAAAACCAGCCCAAGTTGGAACTCCATCGAATTCTTCTTCATAGAAAATACAATCTTTTGTTATATCGTATTCACTTGTAATTGTGTGATTTGCTCCATCGTGTTGAGTAACACGGCTCAAAAGGAACATCTTTCCTTTGTGCGGAAGCATCCAAATAAGGTCATCATGATCGATGAACTGAGGAATAGTACAAACTTTTTCTGACATACTACAATCCTATAATCAGACAGGCATTAGCACCGCCGAAAGCAAATGAATTCGACATGCAGTTTCTGATTTCTGATTTTTCAACTTTTGTATTTTTTCCAACAATATTCAGGACTGGCATTTCAGAATCCTGTTCACCGTCCCAAACTTGTACTGGAAGTTTAGCATTTTTATTTGATTTTGACAAATTTTCAAAAAGTGTAAACCAACATACTACCGCTTCAAGAGCACCGGCAGCACCAAGCGTATGTCCTGTTTCACACTTTGTAGTAGAAACAGGAACCTTGTAATCACCAAAGATTCGGTCTACAGCTTTTGCTTCCATACTGTCATTAAATTTTGTTCCAGTTCCATGAAGATTAATGTAATCAATATCCTTTGGCTCAAGACCTGCCGTAAGCAAAGCCTTTCTCATAGCACGTTCAGCACCGTCTCCAGTTGGATCAGGACTTGTCATATGATACGCATCAGAACTTTCACCAAATCCCTTAAGTTTTATACAAGGAATTGAGTCATCCAAAGGTTCCCTTGAAAGAACAAAAAAAGCACCGGCTTCTCCAAGTGTAATACCATGACGATTCTTACTAAAAGGATTTGTAATTTCAGATGATACCGCTTCCAAAGAGTTAAATCCTATAAGAACAGTATCTGAAGCAATATCTATTCCACCTGCAATTACAGCATCAGCCATTCCACTTTTTATCAGTTCTGCACCTTTTATAATTGCTCCGGCAGAAGAAGAACAGGCAGTACTAAAAGTGCAGGCAGGTCCATTTATTCCATATTTTTCTGAAATAAATGTTGAAACATAATCTGCACCTTGAATTTCAAGGTTGTAATTTTCAGCAAATTTTCCTTCTTTGAAAAAAACTTTATGTCCCGCTACAGAAAATTCAGTTCCGTTATCACATGAGCCTACACAGACTGCAACACGCTCTGATCCGTATTTGATCTTTGCCTTTTCTATATCAGCTTCAATTTGCACTAGAGTTTCTTCTTCAATGCGCATTATACGCATATCATATCTGCTTGAAGACGGCTTGAGTTTTTCATCAGCAATTCTGGCAGCAAAAAAATCTTCCCCAGAAAGTTCAGTTTTTACTCTTCTGATTCCACTCTGATTTCCTTCTGTTACAGAAATCCATAATTCTTCGGGATTTGAACCGGCTGCACAAAAAACACCCGGCTTTGAAAAGAAAATATCCATAACTTAATTTTACTATTTTTTACATACAGTGAAAAGATTTGTATTATTTTTCAAACCTTATTCTTCAGGTAAAAGAACAGCCTGTAAATGTATTCCAGCGCTATGAACTTCTGACATTACATATTCTTTGGAATATTTTTTTGTGTTTCGTGGAACAGGGTGAGGTTCAGCATCTCCTATCAGAATTACCGTTCTAAAAGAACTGTCGCGCCAGGAAAAGAAATTAACAGCTGCATAAACAGCTTCGTAAACTGCCTCAGGAACATCTCCACCTTCCTTTCCTTTTATAGAAAGTGCATTCAGATTGCTATTAAAAGTCTGAAGTTCTGTAGTAAAATCATATATTTTTACAGGAAGCTCCCTGTACCTAAAACTGTCAGAATAATCACGGTAAAAAAGAAGTCCAAAGCGAACATTATCTTTTCCTGCAAAGTCTTCTAAAAGAGATGGCACCAAATCTTTTTTCAGTTTGTCAATATCATTTTTCATGCTTCCTGTTGCATCAATTGCAAAAAGAACATCATTCTGTTTTTCTTTATCCAGACCTTTCAAAAGTCCCTTTATATCATCGATAATAGTTTCAGGTCCCTTTGAATAAATCATTGTTTCAGAGATTTCCTGAAATTTAGAACTTGCAACAGGACTGTAATCATCTGTCAAAATAACAGGTTCCGATTTTTTCTTTTCGGGGATTACAACAAAGTCGAACATAAAAGGACTGTCCATATAATCACCCGAATAGTCAGCATATTTTTTTTCAAATGTACGGATATTAATAAATGTTCCAGGTCCAATTGTTACAGTCCCATGGCGTTCCCACTCATAACCAAAATCCAAAACTTCAGGAATATAAATATGAAAAGCCTGATCAAAAATTTTATGCGGCTCTGGGGTAGAATCAATAAGACTGTATTTTGCCCATTCAGAAACCAAAGGTTTTCCATCTAAATATCTTATTTCATTACCGTTTACTTCATTAAAATCCCGGGCACGGTAAGCAAAACTGTCATTTTTTCCTTCCGGGTCTTTTGCGGTTTCTGTAAGCATAACAGATTCTATTCCGGGCTTTTTCCGTATATAAAGATGATATCCTTTAGAAGCAAGTTTTTTTTCCGGAACAAGTTTTATATCACTTGCAGTAATCCTCATTTTTTTCTGTTTTTCGGTATAAATTATTTTCTGACTTTTACTAGTTTTTAAATCTTGAGAACATAGGAAACAATACAAGTTACAGCATAAAAGTATTGAAAAAACTATTTTTACTTTCTTTTTCATATAGATATTTTCGGCATAAAATTCAAAAAAAATACTTGTGGCTGCTACTAATAAAAATAACTAATAAAGGTAATTATGGATAATATTAAAGAAATGAAGTATAATTAAAGTTATACAGGATTTTATATGTCAGACTCTAACGATTTTGTCAGTGTTGATATCAACTCTTTTTTCGACAACGCCCAACCTTCAGAAACTGTAAAGGAGGAAGTTACACTTTTAACTCCAAGGGAAAGGGAACTTGTCGATGAATTCATGCCTTTGGTAAAAGAGAAAAGTCCTGAAAAATGGAAAGTTTTTGATGACAGATTAAAAGATTTGGAACATCTGGCAAAATCAGTAGCACGTTTCCCTTCCCTTTTGGAACGACATGAACTTGCAGGTGGAACACGTACTCCAACTTCTCTTATAGATTCTCTCATTGAACATCAGGATGAAGGTGATTCAACTCTGCAGCTTCCTTCCAAGGCCATTCTTGGAAAAGGATTTTTGGTTGCAAAAATGCATACCATTTCATCATTTTCAAAATATGCCAGCCATATGGAAGGCTGTGATAAACTTGCCCGTGGTCTTCAAAATGAAACCATTTCATCAATGTTTTCTCTTCTGGCAGAAGACGTTTATCTGAACCTTATCCGGGATTCTTCGCAACCTATGGAATTCCGGCGTGAATGGGCTCTTTCACTTCTGCTTCTTTGGGAACACTGGAATGATCAGACAGTAGAAACAGTAGCCCCTGTTCTTCAATCTGTATGGACCGCACGCCGTAAACTGGCGCCTGCATTCGGCACAATGATGGGAACCAGTGAACTTTTACTTATATCCATGCAGATGGACGAACAATGGATTCAGTTCATAAAACTAAAAATGGGAGAATCCGGAGTAAGTCAGGCTATGGAGGAATTCCTTTTTGGCATTTCTTTTGAGCAGATTACAACACTCCGTTCTATCCTTCGCGAAAAGGGAATTGCAGCCATTGGCCGTGATGAAGTTTCCAAGTTCTTAGGGCAGCACGTTAAAGCCGACGCCGGATTGGACTACCGAGACTTCTACTCTATGTATACAGTTCGCCGGGACAATGCCCGTAGCCGTGCCAAACTGAACCTGGAAGGACCACACAAAACGCTTGAAGATTACTTTATTCAGTTCGTAACAGGATTGAACAAGGAGAAACAAAATAATGACACCTTCGCAAACTAGCGACCAGAATAATACAGAACCTAAAAAGAAAGTACCGTATCACTTTGGAGAAAAACTCCGTATGATGCGGGAACATAAAGGTTACACATTAAAATATGTAGCACAGCAAGCCGGGGTTTCCGAAAGTCTTGTTTCTCAAATAGAAAGAAATCACGTATCACCTGCCATAGACACACTACTTTCTCTGGCAGAAGTACTGGATATAAATTTAGAATTTCTTTTTGATGAATACCGTCGCCAGCATCCGGTTCAAATTATCCGTGCTGATGAAAGAGCTAAAATGAATGAAGATGATGTTCACTATGAAGAACTGGCTCAGCCTGATCCAAATGAAAAATCCCATGATTTTGAAGCATACATTGTAAAAATTCCTGCGCACACACATACTCATCGCGGATCCTACGGTCACATTGGACGGGAAGTTGGAATTATTACAAAAGGCAAAGCAGCCCTTCATTACGAAAATCAGGTTTATCAGATGAGCGAGGGAGACAGTGTTTCATTCCCTGCCAGTGCACCTCATACACTTGAAAATGCAGGCGACACAGAACTTGAAGCTATTTGGATAGTATCGCCTGCACAAAGATTTGTCCGCGAATAAAGAAACCTTTTAAATATCACTTTCAAATATAACGGCAAGTGTTACTGCATCTTTTATAATATTATCAATAACACAATACTCGTTTGGCTGATGTGCCATATCATTTAATGTACTCCATACCGCACAGTCAATACCTTCCCGGCGAAGTTCGGCACCAACTGTTCCTCCGCCAATTCCAATACATCGAGTTTTCTGTCCGTGTGCAAGATTGATTGCAGAAGAAAGAAGTTTTACAACAGGAGAGTCTATAGATGTTGCCGGACTTTCTGATTGTTGCGGAATAGAATATTCAACTTTTACGCCGTATTCCTTTTCAACATCCATAATCAGTTTTTCTATTTCTAAAATAACATCACTCAACTTGTAACACGGAAGAATTCTGCAATCCATAAAAAAAACATCATCGCCTGGAATAATGTTAATTCCGTCCACATTTTTCTGTCTCATTGTAGGCTGAAAAGTCGAATAATCAGGTTCAAAAAGAGAATCCGTTTTATTAAAAACTTTTTCAAGTCCATGAATTCTAAGAGCAAGATCACTGGCGGCAAGACAGGCATTTATTCCTGAATCAGGACGGGAACCATGAGTCTGTTTTCCTAAAACATGAAACCGAAGCCATAATAGATTTTTTTCAGCAATCTCAATTGTTACTCCGTCAGAATCTCCACCATCAGGAATGATAACCATATCAGAAGAATTAAAAAGATTAGTATTTTTTACAAGCCACTGGACTCCATATTCACTGCCACATTCCTCATCAGCTGCAAATAAAAGTTTTACAGTATTATTTGGTGTAATTTGATTTTTAATCAGATACATGGCTGCAAAAACCATAGAAGTCAGCCCCTGCTGGTCATCCTCTACTCCGCGTCCAAACAGTTTGCCATCTTTTTCTATGCACTGCCACGGATCAGTTTTCCAAAGAGAAAGTTCGCCTGTTGGAACTACATCCAAATGAGCCATAACCCAAAGAACAGGAGCAGAGTTATTTTTACCCGGAATTGTAACCACAATACTTGGACGCACTCCGCTAGAAACTCTGGAATCTGGAGCGTTAAAAACTTCTATATGCTCAAATCCATTTTCCTTAAGCCAGCTTAAAAGCACTCCAGCTTTTTCAGATTCTCCATCTCCGCCATTTTCCGGAGCAAGTGCTTTTACACAAGTAATTTTCTTTTGAAGTTCAACCATTTCCCCGCGTTTAGAAGACATCCAGTTTTTAATATTTTCTAGAGACATTATTTATTTCCGTATCCTTCGTTTGCAAACAGAAGTTCTTCATATGTTGGATATGGGCGGAATTCCATGCCCCATAACGGTTCAATCTGATCTGCTATACTGCGGGTCTTTTCCATAAACGGCAGAACTTCATCAGCATAGTAGCGAGCTTTTTCCATAAGATTTGTTTTTGTCTTTGCAATTACATACATCTTATCTAAAGTTTCAGTATTATCATAAAGCTCATCACTAAGA
Organism: Treponema sp.; assembly: GCA_021442965.1. Next base: position 5,136 of record JABUUX010000367.1, on the reverse strand, counting down.
GCTCCTAATTTTTTCCACAGGCTCTCAACTGATTTTACCTGACATGGCTTTTTATGAAGGACATCCCCTAAAAGATTCATATATTTGTAAGTTGCAGGAAGAATATCCGAACGAATCATTTCAAGCATAGTGCCAACTTCTATGTTCAGCATTTTGCAGTATTTTTCAAGTTTTACATCATAGTGATGCTTCATCTCGTCTTTTGTGTAAATTCCCATTTCTGTGTAAAGCTTTACATTCTTTTTATCAAGATAATGCTCCACAGCATCAGGAGTTGTGCGATAATTTTTCAAGCCCCGGCGCTCTGCTTCCACTTTCCACTCAGCTCCGTATCCGTTTCCATCAAAAAGGATTCTCCAATGTTTGGTAATCTCCCGTTTAATAAGGTTCTGAAGATCACCTTCAAAATCTGAAGATTTTTCCAATTCATCTGCAAAGGCTTTAAGTGCAAATGCAAGAATTGAGTTCATTGTTGTATTCGGTCCGCTTATAGAAAGGGAAGAACCTACTGAACGGAATTCGAAACGATTTCCCGTAAAAGCAAAAGGTGATGTTCTGTTACGGTCTGTGGAATCTTTTGGAATAGGTGGCAGAACATCAACACCAATTTCTATTTTTTTATTTGATGTTTTATCAAATGATTTTCCGGTTTTAATTGATTTAAGAACTGCATTCAGTTCATCCCCCATGTAAATAGACATAATAGCTGGAGGAGCCTCATTTGCTCCAAGACGATGGTCATTTCCGGCACTGGCAACAGAAATACGTAAAAGATCCTGATATTCATCTACCGCTTTCATTACCGCAGTAATAAAAAGCAGGAATTGTGCATTTTCTCTTGGAGATTTTCCAGGTGCAAAAATATTTTCACCTTCATCTGTTGAAAGAGACCAGTTATTATGCTTTCCACTACCATTTACACCTTCAAATGGTTTTTCATGAAAAAGACAAACCATACCGTGTTTTCTGGCAACCTTTTTCATAATTTCCATAGTAAGCTGATTCTGATCCGCCGCCAAATTTGAAGTTGTAAAAATTGGAGCCATTTCGTGCTGAGCCGGAGCCGCTTCGTTATGTTCTGTCTTGGAATAAATTCCCAGTTTCCAAAGTTCAATATTCAAGTCTTCCATAAAAGCTGTAATTCGCGGCTTAATTGCGGCAAAATACTGGTCATCCATCTCCTGACCTTTTACAGGACGGGCGCCAAAAAGAGTTCTGCCTGTCATCTTAAGGTCTTTACGTGCGTTAAACATTTTTTCATCTACAAGGAAATATTCCTGTTCAGGTCCCATTGTTGATGTAACATGCTTTGCCTTACTTCCAAAAAGTTTCAGAATACGCAAGGCCTGTTCGTTTAATGCTTCCATGGAACGAAGAAGCGGAGTTTTTTTATCCAGGGCTTCTCCAGTATAGGAACAAAATGCTGTAGGTATGCACAAAGAATGATCTTTTACGAATGCGTAAGAAGTAGGATCCCAAACAGTATAACCGCGGGCTTCAAAAGTAGAACGGCTTCCACCGCTTGGAAAAGACGATGCATCAGGTTCACCCTTTACCAGTTCTTTTCCAGAAAAATCCATAATTACAGTACCGTTTCCTTTTGGAGAAATAAAACTGTCATGTTTTTCTGCAGTAACACCTGTCAACGGCTGGAACCAGTGAGTAAAATGTGTAGCCCCTTTTGCAATGGCCCAATCTTTCATACCGTGAGCCACCTGATTTGCCAGTTCCAAATCCAAAGGTGTTCCATTGTCAATTGTTACTTTCAGTCTGTTAAAAACATCAGAAGGTAAATACTCCTTCATTGCTTTTTCATTGAAAACAGAACTTCCAAAAATTTCAGGCAAATCAATCATTGCTATCTCCTATTCCTACAAAAAGTTTTATCTTAAACTTTACAGCAGTATTACAAAATCTTTGAATGAAAAGTTTATCATTTTTTGGAATATGTGGAAATAGTACTATAAAGCACCAGCTATGCTCGACTTTACCAGATTACTTCGCTATATTTCAATTATGGAAAACAAAATTTACGCTTCAATTAAATCAGAATTACTAAACAACATCCTGCCCTATTGGGAAAAATTCTCCAAAGATACAACACCGGGGAAAACAGGATTTTTTGGTGAAATCGGGAATGACAACAAACCTGATTTTAATATTTCTCGTTCTATTGTTATGACTTCAAGATTTTTGTGGGCATATTCTACCGCAGCCAGATATTTCAAAGATACTCACTATCTGGAAATGGCAGATTTTGCCGCCGACACAATAATTAATAAGTTTTTCGATAAAGAGAACGGCGGTGTTTTTTGGTCTGTACATCCTGACGGTACTCCCGATGTTTCAAAAAAACAGATTTATGGAGAAGCTTTCTGTGCTTACGGATTATCTGAATATGCCGCTGCCATAAAAGAATTAAAAAACGATGCTGATGGTGCTACCTTTTACATGGGTAAAGCTCTGGAACTTTTTGATCTTATGGAAAACTATGCCTTTGATAAAAAAGATGGAGGATATATTGAAGCCTGTGGAGAAAACTGGACTTCTACAAATGATATGAGGCTTTCCTCAAAAGACATGAACTGTGCAAAATCCATGAACACAAATCTTCACGTAATGGAAGCCTACACAAATATTTACAGAACACTCCCAATTGTTCTTCCCGAGGACATTGAAAAACAATCGAAAGTTGGTAAAGCCCTTAAAAATCTTATTCACATAACAAATACAAAAATTCTTCAAAAAGATATGCACTTAGGATTATTTTTCAATATGGATTGGAGTAGACTGGACTCAGAAATCAGTTACGGTCATGATATTGAAGCCTCCTGGCTTTTATGGGAAGCTGCAACAGAATTAAAAGATTCTGAAATTATAAATGAAACAAGGCCTATTGCAATTAATATGGCAGAAACTGCCTTGAATGAAGGTATGGATACCAAAGCGGGTGCCTTTGAAAATTTCAGCACAGAAGGAAAACGCAATAGAATTCGTGTATGGTGGAATCAGGCAGAAGCTATAAACGGGTTTTATAATGCCTGGGAGATGACCGGAGATTCTAAATATTCTGATGCCGTAGAAAAAGTTTGGGACTGGATTATTAATTTCCAAACTGACAAAAAAGGCGGTGAATGGTGGGCAGAAGTTTTTCCAGATGGAACACCTAATTTAAAAGAGCCAAAAGGTGGAAACTGGAAAACCGCTTACCACAACGCCAGATGCTGCTTTGAACTTTTAAGAAGAAGCGGGAACTGAAAACGTTACAAAGGGGCTGTCCAAAAAGAATTGTCATGCTGAATTTAGTTCAGCATCTACGCCAAATATAGTGTGGAGATCCTGAAATAAGTTCAGAATGACACTGTGATTTGAACTTATTAGACAGCCTCATCTCCACTATATATGGTGTTGAGATCCTGAAACAAGTTCAGGATGACACTCCGATATGAAGGACAGCCCCATCAGACTTTCTATTCTTCAGAAAAAACTCTCTTGGGCTTTTCCTTCTTAGTATTTACAACAAAAACTACCACAGCAGTTCCTATAATTAATACATAACCCAAGATACTGTAAATATCAGGAATCTGATGAAAAGCAATAAACCCTAAAACAGCAGCAAAAATAACATTCGTATATTCATAAACAGAAATCTTACTCGAAGGGGCATTAAAGTATGCATTTGTAATTCCAAACTGCCCGCAAGCAGCAGCAACACCAGCACCAAGAAGCCACAAAGTCTGAGTTAAAGTCATAGGGTAGTAATTCAAAATTAAATTTGGAATACAAAGCAGGCATGAAAATAATGAAAATACAGAAATTATCAGTTTACTGTTTACATTGTAAGACTTAAGTTTTCTTATACAGGCAAAAGCAAATCCTGCTCCAAAACCTCCCACAAAACCTACTATAGCAGGAAAGCATTTTGAAGGATCCGTTAAAAAGAAAGTCGGTTTAATTATAAAAAGACTTCCTGTAAAAGCAGTAACAAGACTTACAACAGAAACCCATGTAGGTTTTTCACCTAAAATAATAAAGCTTGAAATAATGGTAAAAAAAGGACTCATTTTATTAAGCATACTTGCATCTGAAATATTCATTTTTCCAATTGCGTAAAAATTCCCAAATATTCCAAGACAGCCTACACAACATCGTAATATCAAATATTTTACAGCAGGTTTTTGAATATAAAAAACTGATTTATCTTTTATACCAACCGAAATAAGCGATGTAAATGCTATTATAAATGCTATAAGATTTCTGAACATCGCTTTCTGCATGAACGGCACTTCGCCTGCCTGACGTACACACATACTCATACATGCAAAACCAAACGAAGAAAAAATTACCCATGCAATTCCTTTAGGAACATTTATCTGTAATTTTCCCGCTTGGCTTTCTTCATTACTCACTACACTGGATTCAGAAAGTTTTTCACTATTTTCCATTTTTCTTTGCCTCATCCCAAAAGTCATTCATTCTTTTAACACTCTCTTCTGACTTTTCCATAGGCCATTGGTTTTCTTCCATCCTTCTTTCAACAAAAGAAAAACGGTCATAAAATTTTTTATTTGCACGGTGAACAGCATTTTCAGGATTCACTCCAATTCGCACACAGTATGCAGCAATTGAAAAAATCAAGTCACCAATTTCTTCCTCTAAATGAAGCTGTGCCATATCAAGTTCTGGCGTTGTACATTTTTCCAAAGGTTTGACTTTCCCTGGAACTCCGTCAGCATTCACAGGATTTTTAGTAGTAGCTTCTTTCATTGCAAGATTCACTTCTTTTTCCGCTTCCACCACCTCATTCCACTCTTCAATTATTTTATTTCTGCAGGCCTCATTATTATCCCAATCAAATCCTTTTTTTATTGCTTTTTTTGCATATTTATAAGATTTTAAAAGAGGAGGAAATCCTTCAGGAACAGAATCCAAAACAGATTTCTCTTTTCTTCCTTCTACATTCTGTTTAATTCTTTCCCACTGAGAAAGAACTTTATCTGCAGTATCTGCATTTCCCTGAACTTCACTTGAACCTGCACTCTCCTTAAATACATGAGGATGACGACGAATCAATTTATCTGTAAGTTCGTTTATAGACTCAGAAATAGTCCAGTCTCCGCGCTGCTCAAACATATA
>JABUUX010000339.1 GCA_021442965.1 Treponema sp. | reverse complement strand
ACAAAAATGGGGGACGGGAGCCCTATGGGAGGGGGTACCCACATTTTTGTCGTTGCTGGAACCCGTTTTCTTTTGGCGTGGAGTAAAATGCAAAACTACAAAGACTTACTTTATAGGCAGTTTCACGTAGGGAAAACGGGACGCAGACGAGGATTTAACTGAATGTGAAAACTTCCGCGAAGGAAGGAAGAGACTGCAAAATAGTTCTTTCCGCGGTTTTATAGTTTCTATGCCGCGGAAAGCACTAAGCGACGCTAGCTAGCGATTTTGCATGTCTCAAACTGACTGGGAGGAAGTTTTCACCAGAGCTAAGTCTTTCCGCTGGGACCCGTTTTCCCAGCGTATTAAGTATATTTATGATGTAACTCATGCAGTTGCAGCATTTTAAGGATTTTATAGTGAGTAATTCTGTTATCGAAATGTCAGACGTAACCCGCATCTACCGTATGGGAGACACCGAAGTCCACGCACTTCGAGGCATAAGCTTTGAAGTAAAACAGGGCGAAGAAGTTGCTATTATGGGACCTTCCGGTTCAGGAAAATCCACATGTATGAATATGATTGGCTGTCTGGACCGCCCAACCTCAGGTATAGTAAAAATCGGTGGCAAAGAAACATCACTTATGACAGAAAAGGAACTGGCAGAACTCCGAAACAAAACCGTAGGATTCGTTTTTCAGCAGTATCACCTTATAAACTCTTTGAATGTAATAGAAAATGTAATGCTTCCCTTAAGGTATCAAAAAATCCCAAAAGCAGAACGCTACAATCTGGCTCACCAAGCCTTAGTTAATGTTGGTATGGAAGAAAGAGAAAAACACCGTCCCCACGAACTTTCAGGAGGACAAAAACAAAGAGTTGCAGTTGCCAGAGCTCTTGTTACAAAACCTAAAATAATTCTTGCAGATGAACCAACCGGAGCTTTGGACAGTACAACAGGAAAACAGGTCATGACTCTTTTTAGAAAAATCAACGAGCAGGGCACTACAGTTGTCATTGTTACTCATGACCCCGGAATTGGAGCTTCGTGCCGGCGCTGTATAAAAATTTTTGACGGGAAAATAGAAACAGACGGAGGTATAAATGTTTGAAGATTTTATTGCAGCACTTCAAAATTTTACCAGAAACAAAATACGAACATCACTTTCTCTTCTTGGCGTAATCATTGGAGTTGCAAGTGTAATCGTTATTACAAGCATGGGTGCCTCGTCTACAAAAGAAATCAAAAACACTTTTGGCAATGCAGGACTTGATGTAATAAATGTTTCAAAAGGTATGACCATGCGCCGCTCTAAAACTGCAGTTATGTTCTTTGACCAAAGTTTCAGAACAGATTTATTCGATGAAGTTCGCGGAATAAAATCCATTTGGTATAAAAACAGTTTTTCACCAACGCTTTCAAAAGAAGATTTAAGCACACAAGTACAGGTTTCTGCTGTAGAAACAGGATATTTGGAAATGCTTAATATGGAATTGGAAAGCGGAAGAGGTTTTTCTGTAACTGATAATGAAGAAGGAACTCAAAAAATCATTCTGAGCCACGATACTGCAGAATCTCTTTTTCCAGCAGGAGATGCTGTTGGACAAGTTATTATGCTTGTTCAAAGTAAAGTTACATTTGGCTTTACTGTAATTGGAGTTTTAAAAGAACAGTCTAATGGAATTGAATCAGGAGCAGCTTTTGTTACTCGGGGCTGGTATTTAAAAAAAATAAATCCTTCTCCAAATGCAGAATCTGTAATGGTTCAGGCAACAAGTGAAAAAAACATTTCAGATTTAGAAACAAGAATTCAGTCCTGGTGCACGGAACGTTCCGGCTCTGAATATGCCGTAAATATTTTTTCTATGCAGACAATGATTGAGCAGATGAGTGAAATTACAAGCACTTTGAGCTTAATGCTTTCTGCCATTGCAGCTATTTCACTTTTGGTTGGTGGAATTGGAATTATGAACATTATGATTGTAACAGTTACTGAACGAAAGCAGGAAATAGGAATCCGAAAAGCTTTGGGAGCCAGTCCTTTTGATATTAAACGGCAATTTCTTGTTGAGTCAGCAAGCATTACTTTGATGGGCGGATTTCTTGGGGTAATTTTTGGAGTTATTATAAGTTTTGCAATTGAATATGTTAAAAACGAAGCCTTTGTTATTGAATGGAAAGCCTGTCTCATTGCATTTTTATTCTCCGTTATAGTCGGCATTTTCTTTGGTTATAATCCTGCCTCCAGAGCTGCAAAGCTGGATCCAGTTCAAGCCCTAAGCGGAGAATAGTTTAAACCGCTAAAACATCAAAGAATTTATATAAAAAATTTGCTTTTTCTTACATCCCACATCTATAATAAAATAATCACTTTATGTGAGTATTTTCTTTTTAGGAGGGTGTGATGGCAATTGCATCTTTAATTTGCGGTATTTTCGCTTTACTCAGCTCAGTTGTTGGAGGAATCTTCAGTTTAGGCTGGATTGGTTCTATTCTTGGTCTCCTTGCAATCATTTTTGGAGCAGTTGGAAGAAAAGGTCCTAAGAAGGGCATGGCTACAACAGGTCTTGTATTCGGAATTATTTCCCTTACATACGGTATTATTGCAACCATCTGTTGTGTTACCTGTCTTGCCGCTGCAGGTGCAGCTTATGGCGGCTGGTAATAACCTCCATTAATGGGCTTTACTTTTTTTGGCAGATTCATTCCCTGGTACGGTTTTTTTATTGCACTGGGGATTGTTTCTGCACTTTTACTTGCACTAACACTTTGTAAACTAAAATCCTATGATTTTGATAATTGTTTAATCCTAAGTGCATGGCTTATAGGCTTTGGATTTTTAGGTGCAAAATTATTTTATTTAATTCTATACTTTCGCCACATTGACTGGTCCAGTTTTTTTTCCAGTCTCAAATATTTTTCACAAACTATAAATTCAGGCTTTATTTTCTACGGAGGATTTATTGGAGGACTATGTGCACTGCCCCTTATAAAAATTATCCACAAAATTGACATTAAACCTTGCTTACAGGTTCTTTCTCCGTGTGTAGCACTGGCACATTCTTTTGGAAGAATAGGCTGTTCGTTTGCAGGGTGTTGCTTTGGCTGCCCCACAAACAGCAATTTTTACTTCATCTACTCAGAAAGTATTTCTGCTCCTAACGGGGTAAAACTCTTTCCGGTCCAGGGAATCGAAGCCTTTGCTGTATTTCTTTTAGCAGTATTTTTTACAATTCTTATTCTAAAAGAAATAAAAATAAGCATTCCAAAACTCTACATCGTTCTTTATTCTATAATCCGTTTTATACTGGAATTCTTTAGAGGTGATATAATTCGAGGGCACCTTGGGCTCCTTTCAACTTCACAAATAATCAGTCTGGTTCTTTTAGCAGGAACATTTATTCTGGACTTTATACACTTAATTAAAGCTCGGTCAAAATAAAATTATACTTTCCCTAAAAAAACGGCTGCCCCTAAAGCAGCCAGAAAAAATATTTTTACATTTCCCAAAGTTCTGCCAGTTCATGCAGAAGTTTTTCGGTTTTATCCCACCCAAGACAAGGGTCAGTTATGGACTTTCCATAAACTCTGCCTTCAGGTTTTTGACAACCGTCTTCCAAATAAGATTCAATCATCAATCCTTTTACCATCTTTTTTATCTCTTCATTATGGCGGCAGCTGTGAAGAACTTCTTTTGCTATACGAACCTGCTGATCATACTGCTTTCCGGAATTTGAATGATTACAGTCAACAATTACGCCAGGATTTTTTAGACTGGATTTTGAGTAAAGATTTACTAAATCCCTAAGGTCTTCGTAATGATAGTTAGAAACAGATGTTCCATGAGGTGTAGTATAACCTCGTAAAATTGCATGTGCCAAAGGATTTCCTTTTGTTTCTACTTCCCAGCCTGAGTACAGGAAAGTATGATTATGCTGGGCTGCTGTAATGGAATTCATCATAACCGAAAGGTCACCGCTTGTAGGATTTTTCATTCCCACAGGAACATCAATTCCGGAACTTACAAGACGGTGCTGCTGGTTTTCTACAGAACGTGCACCAACAGCAATATAAGAAAGAACATCAGCCAGATACTGAAAATTTTCCGGATAAAGCATTTCATCGGCGCAAGAAAATCCCGATTCTGCAATTGCCCTCATGTGCATTTTTCTAATAGCAATAACACCCTTTAATAAATCCGGAGCTTTATTTGCATCAGGCTGATGAAGCATTCCCTTATACCCGTCACCTGTTGTGCGGGGCTTATTTGTGTAAATGCGAGGGCAAATTAAAATCTTATCTTTAATTTTTTCCTGAACTTTTCTAAGACGCTTGCAATAATCAATTACAGCATCTTCTCGGTCTGCAGAGCAAGGACCTATAATTACCAAAAGGCGCTTATCCTTTCCGCTAAAAATATTTTTAATTTCTGTATCATTCTTTTTCTTAATTTCTGCAAGTTCATCTGTCATAGGATACATTTCAGAAATTGTAAGAGGATCCGGAAGACGGCGGCGGAAAGTCATATGCAGCTGATCTACTCCATTATTTTCTCTAATAAGAGCCGGAGCAACAGGATTTTGAGGGCGCGTAAAAGCTGCAAATCTTGTTTTGTTTGCTTTTTTTGTATTTATTGAAGGTTCCAGAATTTTCAACCCGAAAACATCTGCAGTCTCTGTAGAAGCTATAGCGGCAACAGTCGGATCATTCAGTTCTTTTATAAATTTGGCTGCAAGTGCTGTATTGGAAAAAGGTACTACTTCAAGTTTATGATTCTTAATAAACTGATCACACTGAGTTAATGCCTGCTGATGACTGTAGACTTTTTTTACAGTTTTTAGCGTAGCACCTTCACAAGCCATAAGATTATGTACAACATCAATTTCTATAACATGGTTTACATAAAGATTTCCTGCAAAAAGAAGATCTGTAACAGAGCCTACTTCTCCGGCATAATTATTTTCCAATGGAAGAACAACACAATCGTATTCCCCTTGTTCCACAGATTTATAAGCCTTTGAAAAATCGTCAAACGCAATAAGTTCAGCGGCAGGATACATTTTTTTTGCAGCTATATGACAGAATGCGCCGTCAGTTCCAACATAAGCTACCTGAATTTTTTTAGAATTTTTAGCCATAATAGTTTTCCTGTATGGAGCATTCTAATACTTTGAGGTTATTTTTTCAATTTAAGGAAATTTAGTTTAACTTTACTTGAACTCCAAATTTCAACGCGCCAAGATCAAAGTCTACATATTTGCCATTCTTCATTTCAGGAATAAACCGGTATCTTCCGTCTTCTGTTTTTTCAACGCTTCCTTTAATCGGTTTTTTGAACGGAATTTCGGCATTGCATCCTTTTTCTTCATTTTCACCCAAAAGAAATCTGGCATCTGGACGGATAAGAACATAAATCTCGTCCTTTGAAACAGGCTTTTCTGCAATAATCGCACCAGTTCCAGCTCCTTCCATACTTCTGTAAAGAATATCGTACTGACCTTCAATCAGTCTGTTATTTTCTTCTGTAAGTCTTGATACTTCTTCCTCATGTTCTTTTTGCATCTGTTCCATTTGTGTTTGAAGAGAAAGATTTTCCTGATACTGACCGTAAACTGTATCAGCAAGTGAATCAGTAATTTTATTTACAAGTAAAGAATTTTTCTGTATGTATTTTCCAGCCTGATTTTTATACGGAATTTCAAGAACACGTTTTTCAAGATATTTATGATCGGCATACATCTGTTTTACTTCTGAAAGCCGGGTTTTCAATTCCCCTTCTGACACACTGCCTTCTGCAAATGCAGCATTTTCTTCGGCTTTTACAGCAGTTTTTTCATTCATTCCCGGAGATTCAAAAAGTTTTTCGGCATACGCATCCACAATAACCGGATCCAATGCATCAATTTCAGCCTGAAATTTATCAGATACTCTTTTTAAAGACGACTTCATTTCTTCATTGTAAGTTTTTCTTACATCTGTAATATTATTTTCAAGCGTCAGAATTCTATTTTCGTACTGTTGCACCAGTTGTTTCTTTTCTAATTCCTGAAGAATTTTAGAACTGTCTACAGCCATATTTTTACTGTCCGAAAGTTTAGAGGCATCCAAAGCATCCACTTTTGCTTTATTTCTTTCAATAGCCTCATCAGCTTCGGCATAAAGCGGCTGATATTTTTCATTTATGTCATTCAGTGTATTTTTGTAAGTTTCCTGAACCTGTGCAATCTTTTGATTTTCAAGTTTCTTGTCATCATAATGCATGGAAGAAATCGTCAGTAATTCACCGTCACGTTTATCCTGAGCAGATGTAATTTCGTTATTCTTCTGACGGACAAGTTGTGCCTTTTTCTTTACTGAATCTTCATACTGTTCCTGAACCCTTGAAGCAGATTCTAAAAGGCTCATAAGATTAAGTTCACTGAATTCAGAAACATTTACTTTAATTTCTCTGTTTTTTCTTTCAATATTTTTGGAAAGAATAAATGCAAGTAAAGCAATTGCTAAAAGACATGAGGTAAGCACAAGAACCACAAAAGGAGACTTATTCTTTTTAGTCTTGGCATATTCTTTTTCCAAATCATATGTGGCGTTTAGATTTTTCCGCTTTAAAGGTTCCAGTTCATTCTGCAAAAAGAGAAGAACTTCCTGATGGCGGTTTTTTTCATTTTTTATTTTGATGTCATTGTCCATATTCCACTCCAATCTGCAGGTGCACTTTTATTTCCCATTCTTTCCAGGAATACCTGTGCCATTTCAAGTTCACAAGCTTTAAAACTTTTTCTGGCTTTACTCCACTCTCCGTTATAGTAAGCTTCAAGACCTGTTTCAAACATTTCATATTTTTCATCAGGAAGACGGTCTGCATCCTCTGTATCCAGAGGGAAGAAAATCTTCTTTCCTTCCGTTTTACCTTTTACCTGAACTGTATCGATTTCATAAAATTTAAACCTGCTGTTTTCTTTTTCTACTTCATCCTTTATGTAAGAAGAAACAATTACCGGAAGATGATACACTCGCGTCAAACCTTCAAGGCGAGATGCCGAGTTTACATTATCACCAATTACGGTATTTGCCATATGTTCATTGGAACCGATATTTCCGTAGAATACAGTTCCACCGTCAATGCCGACACCAACATCAAGCATAACAGCCTCAAAAATTCTTTCTTCTGATTCGGTAAGGCTTCTTTTTTCTTCAATTTCTTTTCGGCGCTGAATCATAGACTCTCTAAGAAAAGCCGTAGCACGAGTAATTTCCCACGCCGAACAAATAGCATCGTAAGACCTTGTTTTATTAGACTTTAAGGTTCCATAAACTGCCAGAACAGCATCTCCAATAATTGACCCGATAACTCCAGAATTTTCATGTACCTTACGGATTACTCTATTGTAGTGAACGTTAAGTACGTCAATAATATCGTTTCCCAAAGTTTCTGTACGATAGGTAAAACTTTTAATATCACTAAAAAGCATTACCAGTTCCTGTTGTTTTCCCTCCAGTGCAACTCCCTGCTCTGTATATGCTTTTGCAACAACATCCTTTGAAACAAATTTTTTGAAAGTACCCAAAAGATTATTAACAGAAGATGACAGAGAATTGAATGAAGCAGCAAGATACGTAACATCATCGTTTGGAGCTTCCGAAAGATCAATCTGGCGGAGTTCCTTCTTTTGATTCATATCATAAAGATCATTTGTAATGCTGCGTACAGTTCTGAATTCTCTTTGGATAATTATGTACCCTATGACTACAAAGACCAGCGTCATTACAGCAATCAGAATACCCATTCTTATGTAAATACCTTTTGTATTTTGTTTTGTGTCATTTCTGAATTCTGCGCGAATCAAAAAATAATCCCAGTCTTTTTGATACTTATAAACGCCGAAATATTCACCATTAAAAGTATTAAAAGAAATGGATCCTTCAGAAATACCGTCATCTGTAAGATGACTGTTCATTTCGGCAAGGGCATCCAAATCTGCAAAATTGGACCAGAAATAATCCTTATTTGCACATACCATGAATCGTATTTTGCCGTCCCTGCCAACTGCAAGAGCAACACTGTTTGGCTTTTCAAACCCTGATTCTGCAGATTTTTTTAAAGAGTTCTCTACCGTGGGAAGATCGTGAGAAATCTGATAAATCTGATACTGATTTGAAGCATTTGTATACAAATCTTTCAGCTGGTCAACCATAATGGTATTGTTCAAAGTAATAATCTGACTTTGAGAAAGCTGAATTGTAACAACGTTCGTTGCAACATTTGAAAGAACAATGATAGAAATAAAAATCAAAAGAATTTTAAATCCAATCGGAACAATTCTAGTCTTGCCGACCTTTGAAAATAAATGAAATTTTGACATTAGAACATCCTGAATATAGTTATATAATTATAAGGCAAAAATTCTAAATTGTCTAAAATTATTGTGTGAGATATACTGACTCTATGTCTCAATTAAATTCAGAATCAGAAACTTCAAAAACAGCGTCTGAAAAATCTCTTTCAATGGAAAAATCGGAACAAAAAAATAATAAACGTCTCATAAAATCGGGAATTTCCCTTTCTCTGCTGACTTTTGCTTCCAGAATTATGGGACTGCTTAGAGAAATGACTAAGGCAGCCTTTTTGGGAACCAGTATGTTTGCAGATGCCTTTACAACGGCTTTTATGATTCCAAATCTTTTACGGCGCCTTTTTGCAGAAAACAGTATTTCTGTAGCTTTTATCCCAACGTTCAAAAAATATCTTTCGGAAGAAAATACTCCTGAAAACAAAAAAAAGACCCAGGAATTTCTTTCTGCTACCTTTACACTTATTTCATTTTCTACAGCAATTGTTGTGGCACTGGGAATTCTAATTTCCCCATTTCTTTCTGCCATCTTTTGTAAAAAACCTGTAGACGCAGAGGCTCAGGGGTTTCAACAGGCTTTATCGGACTGGCTTACAAAAAAAGATGAAATTACTCTGCTTACCAGAATTATGTGGCCGTATCTTATGGTTATTTCCATTGCGGCTCTGTTCCAGGGGATTTTAAATGGATGCGGTATTTTTGCACCAAGCGGCTTTACCCCGGTTCTTTTTAACGGAATTGTAATTGGTGCTACATATCTTCTGGCTCCTTATACAGAAAATCCGGCTCGGGCAATGTCCATTGGAGTTGTAAGCGGCGGATGTGTACAGGCTCTGTTCCAGTGGCCGTTCATAAGAAAAACAGGCTGGAAAATAACATTTACTACACTCAAAAAAACATTTTCCAACCCGGGAACAAAAACTGTACTCCGCCTTATCCTTCCAACAATTATTGGAATGGCAGCATACCAGGTGAATGATGTTGTTTCTACAGCTTTAGCAAATAGAATGGGAACCGGCATTGCTTCAAGTCTGCAGTATTCCCTTAGACTTCAGGAACTTATTCTTGGGATTTTTGCAGTTTCTATAAGCACAGTAATTCTTCCGGACCTTTCAGGTTTTGCAAATAAAAAGGATTGGGATAATTTTAATTCAATGCTTATCCAGGCAGTAAAGATAATCACCATGATTTCAATTCCCGTAACTTTTTATTCACTGGTTACAGGAAAAGAACTTATCAGTCTTCTATATAAAACCAATAACTTTAGTGATGAATCTGTAAAGCTCACTTTGGGAGCCTTCCGCTGGCATATTGCAGGGCTTCTTTTTATTGCTCTGAACAGAATAATTGCTCCGGCTTTTTATGCACAGCAAAATACAAAACTTCCAACTTTAGCAGGAATAATCAGTTTTATCTGTAACATCATTTTTGCCATTGCTCTTGCATTCCCTATGAAAGGTGACGGAATTGCTCTGGCTTTAAGTTTGGCAAGTATGGCAAATACAATTTTTCTTTTTATCTTTATGACAAAAATGGAATCATTCAATGTAAAAAAACTTATAAAAGACCTTGGGCTGTATATTCTGAAAATTGTTTTGTTCTCTCTTGTAGCGGCAATTCCTATTTTCTTCCTGCGCCCGGTTCTTTTAAAGCTTTTTGAAGGCCACAATAGAATTATCAGTTACGGACTTCCGGTTATAATCAGTGCTGTAATTTTTGCAGTAATTGGAGTGGGACTTCTCATCCTTACCGGAGATAAATCTACAAAAGCACTTATAAAAAAAATAAAAAAGTAGGGACAATTATGAAAAAACACGCAAAGGATGAATTAAAAAAAATCTATAAAGCCAGAGTTGACCGAATTGCAGACTATCTTGTTCAGCACGATATAGGAACTGCAATTTTTATTGACAGTGAAGAACACCGTGAACCAGCAATCCGTTATCTTACCGGTCACACAAGTGATGCAGTCCTGATTGTTTTTTCTGACGGGTATGACATTTTAATTCCGTGGGATGAAATACTTGCCGGTAAAATTTCAGTTTCAGACAAAATGATTCCTTTTACAAAATTCAAAAACAAAGCTTTGGAAGCAATAAAAAACGTTCTTAAAAATACAACTCATTCAAAAAATAATAAGGCAGAACTTCCGCCAAACCTTACCTACCCTGACTATCTAAGATACCTGGATGCTCTGAATGACTGGGAACTTAAATGCCGGGAAGACGGGGTTCATAAGTTTGTAACTGAATGCCGTATGATAAAAGACTCTTACGAAATAGAATGTACAAAAGAAGCCTGTAGGGTTGGTGATTTAATAATCGATAAAATTGAAAAGCAGATTAAGTCCGGTAAAATAAAAACCGAAATGGATGTAGCCCTTCTTATTGAAAAAGAACTTCGAATAAACGGGTGTGAAAGAGCAGGCTTTGACACCTTAGCTGCAGGTCCTGAAAGAAGTTTTGCTATTCACGCCTTCCCAGGGTACACAAACGGAGCATGGCCTGCAGAAGGGCTTTCTATTCTGGACTTTGGAGTTGTTTACGAAGGTTACACCAGTGACACCACAGTTACTGTTGCAAAAGGAAAGCTTTCTAACGAACAGGAAAAACAGCTGGCTCTTGTAGAAAAAGCATATTCTGAATGTCTAAAACTTTATAAACCAAATGCCTCTATAAAAGCCGCCTGCGACAAAGCAGAAAAAATTTTTGCTTCAGAAAAAAGAAAAATGCCGCACACTTTAGGACACGGGATAGGTCTTGAAATTCATGAATATCCTAGGGTAAGTTCAAAGAACGACGAAAAACTTTTATTCCAGCCTGGAATGATTCTTACCTGCGAACCTGGTCTTTATGATGAAAAACTGGGCGGCGCTCGTCTTGAAAACGATGTTCTTATTACTGAAACAGGAAATGAAGTTTTAAGTCATTCCAGAATCATTAGACTTCCATAAAGCTAAAACTTCATTCAGTCTGAGACATGTTGATAAAAAACTGAATCCTCAAACTACATTCTTGAAAGCACATCGTCTGCACTGTCTTGAAGAGCCTTTGCAAGATTTTTATCAGTAAGTTCTTCCGTAAGATACTTTAAGTCTTTTATTACTTTTGTAATAAGTTCATCACCTGTCAGTGCAGAAGCTTCGCGTTCCAAAGATTCATAATCTACTTCAGTATCAAGAATTCCGGATTTTAAAAGATTTTCTACAGTTTTTACAAGTCCGGGTTTACCACTCATCTTACCAATTACATAATCCATAAGAAGACGTGTTTTACTTGAAAGGAATTCTTCCCTCTGCTTTGGTGGAAGGAAATTACTTAAATTACGAAGTTTTTCAAAAAGTTCCAGTTCCTGTCTGTATTCTTTTGCACAGTCTTTATCTTCCAGCATCTTTACAATATTTGGAAGAAAATCAGCAGCTTCTTTTAATGCATCAGAAACAGGTTCTGTTACTGTTTGGTCAAAGGTTTCACTTATAGCATTTTCTTCTGACGGCATAAAGAAAGAATCTTCCGGGTGCGAAGAATATTCAAATTCAGGTTCAGAAAAATCAGGCTCATTCTGGGACTGGAAATCTACTGCGTCACTTTCTTCAGACTCTTTTACAGGGAAACTTAAATCCGGTGGCTCAGGTTCACTGTTTTTGTTAAGTTCCAATGGCTCTTCCAAATTCTGCAGTGCTGACTCTGCACGCTCTGCCAGTTCTTCAGCTCTTTCTGCAGCTTCCTCTGCTTTTTTCATTGCTTCATTAGCCTTGCGTTCTGCTTTGGAAACTGCCCTTTCCAGACTTTCTACAGCGTCATCAAGTTTTTCTTCTAAACGAGGATCTGACCTTGGTCTTGGCTCTTCCCGACGGCTGTCCCTATAATCTTCTCTTGAAGGAAAGAAATCTGAATAATCATCCTGCGGCCGGGACTCTTGCGGCTTTGTTTTAGGCTCCGGTTCATATTCAGGTTCATCATTTTTTGATGAATAAGGAGGCTCCCAGTCATTCATATCCTGCATTTTGTCTGAAAGATCTTCCATAGCATCGGCTAGACGGCTGGCAGTATCATCCTGAATATGTTCAGGGGTGTCATCAAAATCAGGCTCGCTATTGAAATTTGGCTCCTCAATTTCTGGTTCTTTTTTTTCTGATACAGGTTCAGGAACTTTTTCTACCTCAGGCTCAGGCTCTTCTTCAGATTCAAAGTCAAATTTCTTTTCTTCTTCAACTTCATCTTCCAAAAGTTTATCTGTATCATCCAAAATGTCCTTAAAATCATTCAAACCTTCATCTTCATAAAGGTCTGCAAAACTAGAGAACATATCATCTTCTTCTTCTTCAACTTCTGAATCTTTTTCATCCCCACCCATCTGTTCAAAATCAAAATTTTCAGGAGGTTCTTCTACAGGAGTTTCTATAACTGTCTCTTCTTTTATGGCTTCCTGTTCTTCATTATAGGCTTCTTCTGCAAGTGCTTCATTCTGCTTTCTTATTTTTGTTTCAATTCTGTCACATTCGGAACTGCCGTAAACATTTTCTATATTAAGACTGATAGCCTTCTTCAAAGCAAGGGATGCCTTTTCTAAATCGCCCTTTCTTTCATACACACGTCCCTGAAGATTATAGGCTGCAGGATTCTTTGGCTGAACAGAAATATACTTATTTATGAATTCAATAGCCTTTTCTTCCAGACCAAGCTGACTGTATCTGCGTGCTGCTTCCAGTAAAAAGTGACGATATTTTGGATTAAGTTCAGTAATTTTATTAAAGTTCTCTTCAGCAGTTTTGTCATCTGAGCGCAAAATATAGTACTGTGCAATTTCATCTAAAACCTGAACATCACAAGGATTTTCTTTATGAAGTTCCTGAAGAACATTACCGGCCTTTTTTAAATCATTTGCAGAAAGCATAATATGAACAAATCGTTTTTTTAGTGCAGAGCTGTTCAAACCCATTTCATAAGCCTGATTAGCAAATCCATAAGCCTCTTCAATGCGATATTCCTTTTCATAACTTTCAGCTTTATCCATAAGAATTTTTACAGATTCAGGATCGTGTTTTTCTGCATTTTCAAAATACCCTTGAGCGCCCGGGTAATTGTATCTTACCATTTCTATCTGGCCTTGAAGGTCTATAAGTTCTGCACTGCCCGGATACAACTGAACAGATTTATGAAGGAGCTCTGAAGCTCGCCTTGTTTTCTGACATTTTATAAGGAGATTTGCATTATCGCGGATAGCATCAATCCAGCCCGGCTTTGCCTTCAAAGCCATCTCATAACATTTTACGGCTTCCTGATAATTTTTTTGTTCTTCGTAGGCATGTCCTAAATTATACTGAAGGATAGGATGATTCGGGTCACTTTGAAGTCCACGCCTGTATGACTGAATGGCTTTTTCGTAATCTTTTTTTGCTGCGTAAATTGATCCCAAATGATTATATGCAAGAACGTCAGATGGATTCTGGCTTACAACATTTTCAAAACAGTCTATGGCATCGTCGTAATTTCCCATATCCTTGTAAGTAAAACCAAGGGTATAGTTCACAAGCCCCGTCATCATATTTTCATCCAGTGCACGATTCAAAACTTCAATACTTTTTTCGTACTGCTTAAGACGACGGTAAATACCTCCCAGACTATTCATAGCTCCCACATTATGAGAGTCAAAAGTCAGCATATTTTCAAAATAAGGAATTGCCTTTTCATCTTCTCCGCTTTTTACATAAAGCTCACCCAATGCCTTAAGAATTCCTGCGTTATCTGGTTCAGCTTTTAGAAGCGTTTTATAAAGTCTGGCAGCAAGACCAAAATCTCTGGCAATTACAGCACTCTGTGCTCTGTCTAAAATCAGCTTATCCATAAATCTATCCTCTTCCCTAAACTATCTGCGCTTTGGTCTGGCAAATACTTCACGGGACAATTCACCAATCACATTTTCATTGTACTTTGACCAGGAAGCAACCGCAAAATAATATATCGTTCCGTTTTCAAGACCTGTCAAAGTAATACTTGTTGTATTTCCTGCATTTATTGGAGAAGCACCTTCCAGTGCTATGCGCCCCAAATATTCCCCCGGTCTGTTTCCATAATAAACATAGTATCCGCCGGTAGTATCATCAACAGAATAATTCCATTTAAGAGTTACACAACCGTCTCCTGCTATGGCTTTAAGACTGAAAGGTGGTAAAGGTTCCGGGAGCTCAGTGTAATTAATTTTTATTTCGGTAATTGTTGGAGAAACAGCCCCATTACCATCCGGAAGGATTTCTGCTGCAATTTGGAAATAAAGTCCTGAAACCCCTTTTATATCTTCCCTATTTTCTACAACTTTCCACTCAGGATATGTATCTGTCCAGTTGTATTGATTATCACCAGAACGCACGTAAAGATTTACCGCAGTTTGTGAAGGCACGTCCATTTCCACATTTACAGAATCCAGCACAGAACCTGCACTAACCATAATCGGACGGCTTCTGAAATATCCTCCTGACCTGATATATTTCATTCTTTCAAGTCCACCAGCATTTTCTGCATTCTGGTATTCAGGAATTTCATAAGCACGCTTTAGAATTCTAAAATCATCAATTTTTCCTGTGTAATGTGAACAAAGATCAATTCCGGCAGGAACCCCAAGCATTACAAGAGAAACATCTCCGCCCTCATGGCCGGTTGAAGTAATATACTTTACGTCTTCCACATATCCGTTTACCAGATATTCCAAAAGCCCTGTTTCTGCATCATAACTAAGAATATGATTACTCCAAGTATTTGGAATAATTGTACTGGAGCCGTTCATAATTATTTCTTCAGAACCACGATATGAAAAATCAAAAATATTGGAAAGCATCCACTGAAGATGCCCTCCCGAAAAGGTTGCATTTATCATCTGATAAACAAGATAAGCATCTACCGTACGTGAAGAATGCCATTGAAAAATAACTTCTCCATTTTCTGCTAACGAAGGACAAAGCCAGAACTCAATAGAAAAAGATCCGCAAAGCCCTTCTGTCCCAAACATTGTTCCAGACATACCTTTAAGAGAAAGACCTCCGGTATCACGGCTTAAGCCTGCTCCCTTCCCTAATTCAGTAGCAGTAACATTTTGAAGTTCATTTTTTTCTATTTTATAATCCCCATATTTTACAGGATTACTTTTACTTTCAAAATTTACTATCAGGTCTGTATCAGAATCTGTTTCATAAGTATTGGATTTTATGACAATACATTCATACCCAAACCTGCCAATTCCTTTGGAAATATTTTCTTCCCTTTCAAGCACGGGCCACCCGTTTTTTCCACCCAAAGTTATTTCCTTTGCAAATGAATTAAAACTAAACAAGCAAAAAAGAACGAACAAAAATCCTGATTTTCTGATATAATTTTTCATAATCCCTATGTCTGACAAAACCGT
>JABUUX010000083.1 GCA_021442965.1 Treponema sp. | reverse complement strand
TCACCGCTTACAGGAGTTGTATTAGAACTTGGAGTTGCATCATAACCTGTGTTTTCCATAACCGCTTTGTACAAATCCTGGGTTACTTGATACTGCCCTATAGCATAAGGTGCTATGGTATAGTTTTTACCGTTTGTGAATACGCCCTTATAATTATTATTACTAAACTGACCTCCATCAGCATAATATCCGCTCCAGGCAGAATCATCTGTTACAGTAATTGTTTTAGCTGCTGTAAGCACATCAACTTCTGCAGTTTTTACTATTGTATCTGAACCGATAATTTTGTTTGCTCTAAGGCTGCCTGAAAACACGTCCCGCTTTTCATAACCACACACTTTGCATGTAAAAGTTTTTACTCCCGCGTCAGCACTTGTAGCAGCCTTTGTTACAACCCACTCACCTGTATGCTCTGCTTCTTCAACCTTCTTTAAACAGCTTGAACATAGTTTCCAGTGGCCTGCTCCGTCGCTCTTCCATTCATTTCCAGGAGTATGAACATGATCTTCTACACTAAGATTACAAGAACCAAATACCATTTCCATTACAGCAACTGCTAAAAAAATACCGTTAAGTTTCTTCATAAAATCCTCCTTTGAAAATCTATGAGAAAATTTTAACATTCCCAAAAACTTCCAACGTGATTTAAATGCATTGTAAAAAGCTCTCCGTGTTTTACTGAAATCTGCTTAAATTTTACACGAGTTTTAAACTTTGTCAAATTTTTTAGAGTTTTTAGAGAAAAATGATATTTTAGAGTTTTTACCAAAAGAATGTATAATTCCCCACTTTCGGCGGGGATCCCTATCTACATACTGAAGTCTTCGCCCAGGTAAATCTTTCTTGCAATTTCTGACTGAAGAATATCATCTTTATTTCCCTGTGCTACAATTGTTCCTGTACTGATGATAATAGCGCGGTCTGTAATTTCCAAAGTATCACGGACGTTGTGGTCTGTAATCAGAATACCTATTCCGCGCTTGGCAAGAAGGTGAATCATTCCTTTTATGTCGGCAACGGCAATAGGGTCAATTCCGGCAAACGGTTCGTCCAAAAGCAGAAACTTAGGCTCAATTGCAAGGGAACGTGCAATTTCTGTTCGGCGGCGTTCTCCTCCAGAAAGTGTAAAAGCCGGTTGTTTTCGTATACGCTCAATAGAAAATTCTTTTATCAATTCTTCAAGCCTTTCTTTTTTTTGAGCATGAGTTAAATCTTTTCGGGTTTCCAAAATGGCCCAAATATTTTCTTCCACTGTAAGTTTTTTAAAAACAGAAGGTTCCTGAGGCAGATATGAAATTCCTTTTCTGGCACGCTTATACATTGGAAGCGTTGTAATTCTTTCTTCGTCCAAAAAAACTTCTCCGCTTGTAGGTCTATAAAATCCTACAACCATATAAAAAGATGTTGTCTTTCCAGCTCCGTTAGGTCCTAAAAGCCCCAAGACCTCACCTGTCTTCATAGAAAAATCAACTCCTTTTACAACCTGCTTACGGCCAAAAGATTTATAAAGACTTGAAACACGCAGAACATGCTCTTTCCCGTCACTCATTTTTTTCTCCATTTTTTGTGCCTTCAGAATTCAGGCTTTCAAGTTTTACATTACTATTATCACTTTCTGAATTTAAAGGTTCACTTCCGGCTTCAGGCTTTGCTTCCTGCACAGCTTCAACCAATATACTGTCATCTTTATTTTCTTGTGTTTCACCTTCTAGGGCTTTTTCACCTGCAGGCTCTGATTTTTCTGAAACAGTTCCCTTAACACGTCCATCCAGTGTTATTTCTTCTGTATTCATATCCAGAGTGATATGCTGTGCACGGAATATATCCTCTTTCTGTTTTATCTGGGCATTTCCAGAAAGATTCAGCATCTGATTTTTTTTGTGATATACCGCATAGGCTGCTGTACAAATATTATCTTTCTGTTTTAAATCCACATCAATCTGAAGAGTAGCAATATCGGTTTCAGAATTATACTCTATAATTTGTGCACTGGCTTTTACGGCGTTTTCTGTATCTTCCAGATTTACACCGATTTTTAAAACAGCAATTTTTGTCTTTCTGTCATACTCCAAACTGCCGCAGGTAAACTCAAGACCGGAATCAAAATTCTTTCCCTTAATATTTCCTTCGGCTTTTATTAAGCGGTAGTCTTCCCCTGAAAGTTCAATCTTGTCTCCAGAAATCTCCATGCTCTCTGTAAGTATATATGCATCCCCTTCCAGTACGGTTGTAGAATTATCATTTTTTGCAGACCCGATCATACTGTCTGCCGAAAAAGTTATCTTTTCTGCAAAGATAAAAACTTGAGCACAAATCCAAATACAGATAAAAGTAAAAATCTTTTTATTCATTCGAAGCTTCATCATCTTTTGTTTCTATTGTTCCCGTAACGATTGAAGTAAAAGCAAAGGAGTTACTTACCCCACTGGCAGAAAATCCGCTTCCGTGAATAGTCATCCCGTCTTTTTCAATCATCACTGTATCATTCCGTCCTGAAATAAGCTGCTCGGTTTTTCCGTTCCACTTGAATTTCTTTCCGGTAACTTTCATATTTTGTTTTTTATTTGTAATGCTGATGTTATCAAAAAGTTCGTAAATTTCAGCCTTTGAATTAAGTCCAAGGTATGAACAAAAGCCTTCGGTAGCCACTTCGTTATCTTCCATCACTGTAAAAGAAACATCTTTCCCATACATAGAATATCCGTCTTTATATTGTTCCAGTTTAGAAGCAGTCATTAACAGTTTCTTTTCTTTATTCTCATAGCGGGTAAAAGATGTGTCTGAAAATGAAAACTCAGGTACTGAATCTTCCACATTGTAACCTTCACTATACTTCAATGAACAGGAACAGAGAAAAATTGAAATCAGAATAGAAGAAACAACACATCTTTTCATTAAAATAATTATACAATAAAATTACACACATATGAAAGGTAAAGATGAACGCTTGTCTGCCATAAGACAGCTCATAAAAAACAACAAAATCCAGAATCAGGATGAACTTTCAGACCTTTTGCAAAAAGAAAATTTTGAAGTCACACAGGCAACTCTTTCGCGTGACCTCCGTTTTCTTCAGGTTGTAAAAATTCCTGACGGATTAGGTAATTACATCTATTCATTAAACTCAGATTCCTCATCTGCTGAATCTTCCCAAATTTATATTCAGGATTTTTTACGCGGATACCTAAGCATAGAAACAAGCGGGAACATGGTTGTAATCAAAACTTTTCAGGGTCATGCCAACACTGTTTGTAACGCCATAGACAATCTGGATATCCCTGAAATTCTTGGAACTGTTGCAGGTGACAATACAATGTTTGCCGTTCTGAAGGAAGGTGTAACTAAGGCTCAGTTCACTTCGTCCATTAAAAAGCGTATTCCGGGAGTTGAGGTGCTTTAACCTATGATATTAACCAGTACACGAAACAAAGAAGGAAAAGTTTCTTTTTCTAAAGGAGTAATTAACTGTATTCCAAAAGACGGCGGACTTTATGTTCCTTCCACGCTTCAGGATCTTCGCCGCTGGATTATGTACACAGATGAAAATACTTCCTTTCAGTCTATTGCGGGAACACTTACCTCTGCTTTTATAAATGAAGAATTCAGTCCAATTATCTGTGAAAAAATCTCTACAGAAGCATTCCCTCATGAACCTGTTCTTAAGCAGCTGGATGATAATCTTTTTATGCTGGAACTTTTTCATGGCTTTACAGGCTGTCACAGAGATTACGGAGTATCTTATCTCTGTTCATGCCTTGAAACTATGCTCACAATGAAAGGCGGTAATGCTGTTTTTTTGGATTATACAAACGGAGAACTGGGAGCCATTCTTTCCAAAACACTTAAGGGAAAGAAAAACATAAAAGCCGTTCTTCTTTGCAAAAAAGGTGAATACAGAGGTCTTAAAGATGAAGACCTTATTTGGAACGGAGGAAACATTTACCCCCTGGAAACCGAATGTTCACCTGAAGTTGCAAAATCTTTAATACGACAGGTTTTTGCAGATACTGAATTTTCAGAAAAATATAATCTGACTGTGGCAAATACTGCAAACTTCTGCCGTCTTTTAGGACAGGTTTTCTTCTACCCGTTTGCTTTTTCCAGAATTAAAAACAAAGTTCACAGCGATATTTACTACGCCCTGGCTCCGGGTAATTATTCCAACCTTGTAGCAGGACTTTACAGCTGGCGTTTTGCTCTTCCACTTGGCGGTTTTATTGTTCCTTCTACCGGAGCACTTACAACAGATGCAAAAGGGAACCCTCTTCTTCTGGATTCTTTTGTTTCTTTGGAACGCCGCAATAAAGCAGACCCGTCTGACCCTTCGAATATTGAACGTCTGGAAGAAATTTTTTCTGCAAATTCTCTTATGCTCAGAAATTTTGTTTTTCCTTCAACTATTACAAATGAAGACACCGACAAAGCCACAAAAGAACTTTTTATAAAATATGGAATATTTGCAGACCGGCATACATCACGTGCCTATGCCGCACTTAAAAACCGGCAGGATGAAGTTTTTGAAGATGAAGGAGCCTGCGTCCTCATTGCCCGTGACGATCCGGCACTTTCTCAAAGTTACTGCCGTCACACTGTAGGCGAAGCTCCTGAAATTAAAGATAACGTAAAAGAAGCTCAAACTCCGTTCTTTTTAGAAAGACCTTGTGTATCTACTGCAGAAGAAATCAAGAACATAATAAAATCACTGAACGCTTAAGATGACAGTACGGGAACTGAAAAATCACGGAATATCAGAACTGAAAAATTTTTCACCAAGTGCAGAACTGGACACTTCTTGTCTTATGCAGCACAAACTAAACTGTACCAGAACATGGCTCCTTCTTCACGCAAATGATAATGTTTCAAAAGAGGAAGAAGAGTGGATTCTGCAGGCACTAGACAAGCGAAAAACCGGACTTCCCATAGCATATCTTACAAATCACAAAGAATTTTTTGGATACGATTTTTATGTTACCCAAAAAGTACTAATTCCAAAACCAGACACAGAAATTCTTGTAGAAAATGCCATTAAAGAAATTAAAGAAAAATCCCAATGTAAAATCTGTGATATGTGTACTGGAAGCGGCTGCATAGGACTTTCGGTGTTTTTAGCTCTAAAAAATTCAGGCATTGAAGAAAAAAATCTTCCCTTTATTACATTTGCAGACATAAGTGAAGATGCTTTAGAAATTGCAAAGTACAACGCCCAAAAACTTGCGGGAGACTTTTTGCATCACTTTTCTTTTGTGTCTACAAATCTTTTTTCTAACATAAATGAAAGTTTTGATTTTATTCTTACAAATCCGCCTTACATACCTTCAAAACTGGTAGATGAACTTTTAACGGACGGAAGAAATGAACCCCGTCTTGCTTTAGACGGAGATATTTCTCCTTTCGGGTCTGATATAACAGAACAGGACGGACTTGGCATTATCCGCCATCTTATTCCCCAAATAAAAAATCATCTGACCCCTGAAGGTGTTTTTTTTATGGAAACCGGTGAGTACAATGCTGTAAAATCCGCAGAAATTGCAGAAAAATGTGGCTTCAAAAATGTAAGGATTATTAAAGATTTAGAAGGACAGCTTAGAGTTACCACAGGCAGCTGCTAATTATTCAGCGCCTGCTTTTCCCATTCTTTAATGTAAGGCGCCATCTCGGGCATTACCTGTGAATGAGCCGCGTCTTTTATGTAAGGTTCAACAACAATCTCCAAATAGCTTTCCCATTTGGCAGGTAACTTTTCTGGAACAGAAATCATCTGTGACGGCGGAAGATTTGAAAGGAGTCTTTTATAATAAAGTGGCAGAATATGTTCGTTCACATTTCGCACTGCAGAAAAACCTCCTGCAATACCAAACTTATCTGTATCAAGATTTGCACGGGCTTTTCTTTCCAGCATTTCACGCTGACTTTCTGACTGAAGAAACCATGAAATAAATTCTGTAGCTCCGGGTATATTTTCTGATTTTTTGTAAATGCCCATCATCACAAAGGAATCTTCCATAGGTATGGAATCTCCCTGATAAATCCAGCGGTAATCAATTTCTTCACTTTCGTCATTCATATAACGGAAAAGCTCATCACTTGTTGTATATGAAAAAAGACAGCGTCCGCTTGTTACCTGGCGATAATCCGGCATAAACAGATATTTGTAGGCAAAATCATCTTCCACCTGAACAGATTCATTTTCTGTTACAGACCAGTCGCGAAGATATTCCACAGTTTTTTTAAGGGAAGGATAACTGTAAACTACAATTCCCTTTTCCTGATGAAAACCTGTACCATAAAGTTTGGAAACTAAATACGGAAACCCCTGATAAGAAAGTGGAGTAAAACCCATTTTGGTAAAGGCACCGTTCTTGTTTTTCTGATTAAAATTTGAAGATATATTTCTTATCTGCTCCAAAGAAAGTGTGTAGTTATTTGTAATAAGTCCCCGATTTTCTGAAGCAAACATGACGCAAGGAATATTAAAACTTACAGGCAAAAGATACTGATTGTAAAGCTGGCGGCCTGCATCAATCAGCTGCGGATAAAAATCATCCGAAGAAAGAATCTGGCGGTCAAAAAGATAATCTAAAGATCTGAAATCTTTCCAAGTACGGTCAGAACGAAGGAAAGGTCCCACAATAATATCTGGAACGGCTTCATCACGGGCAGGTGGAATAGAATCTGCAGGGTTTTCTTTATAAACAAGAATTACCTGATTGTCTGGATGTGTACTGTTAAAAAGTTCAATGTACTGGGCAAACTCCGGAGAAGATGCCCAGACTACAGTACGGTTATCTGTTCTTTTAGAACATGACGTAAAACATAAAAATAAAAGTACAGATAACAGTACACCAAGAATCTTTTTCACTATCTCATTGCCTCTGCAGTGTTATAAATAGTTGTGTAAACTTTTTCAATCTTATCTTCATCGATACTTGAGAATGCAACGCGAAGAGTTTCTGCATTAATGGAAACAACACCAATTCCACTTTCAGCCAGAAGTTTTTTTCGCAGTTCTTCTGCATCAACACCCTTTACATTAAAACTCATAAAATATCCTGAATTGAAAGGAAGAGGTTTAAGTACAGAAGAAACACGGCTGCTTGTAAAGTTCTTAACCAGTTTAAAGCGTTTTTCAAGCATTTCGCGCATTGCTTTTTTTGAATCTTCATGTTCAGGATCTTTAAATGCGTGCATTACAAGACTCTGTGCCGGAGAAGAAGAACAAGAAACTGAAGAACGGATAACACCCATAAATTTAACTGTGAGTGCATCGTACTGTTCGTCTGTCATGCCTTTACTTGCAAAAGTAACAAATCCTGAACGGAGTCCCCAGGCAAAGTCTTCCTTTGTAGGACCGTCTGCTTTAATTGCCAGGACATTTTCATGAAGATCTGCAAGATATGCAAAAAGTGACTGACTTTCGATATTGTCTTCATAATTTAATCCAAAGTAAGCATCATCAGAAAGAACGAGCACCTTAATTCCTTCTTCTGCCATTTTCTTAATCATGGAAACTATGGCACAAGCTTCATCTTTTGTAGGACTGTAGCCTGAAGGATTCTGAGGAAAGTTCAGAATAACGCGAACTGAACCGTATTTTTTTCCGTCAGCACGCATTGCTTCTTCCAAAGATTTAAGATTCAGACCTTTTTCGTCAAAACATTCAAACTGATGGAATTCTGCTCCGCGGCGTGCACATGTAATAAGTTCATAGTTATCCCAACAAGGATTTGGTGCCAAAAGAGGTTTATCTGTATCTACAAATAAATCAGAAACATAAGAAAGAGCGGCTGTAAGACCGGGAACCAGAATTGGAAGCGAGAATTTTTTGTCTGCCAGAGAAGGATTTTTTTGAATAAGTTTTTCCTTCCACATCTTGCGGAGTTCAGGATTCCCTGCTGTTTTAGCGTAAGCTACAGTTTCCTGCGGAGTAAAATTCGGAACATTTTTTTTGTAAGAAGGGAGCATAACAGGAACTTTATTGATTACTGTCATACCGATTGTTCCATTTGCGAAAGTTGCATTTGCAGCAGCTTCTCCACCCTGTGCGATAATACCGTTAGGAAAATACATTCTTTTTCCCATATCTGACATAATGGCAAAAGCTGTAGTATTTTCTAAAGTGTCGTTTAATGATTTTGCTAAAGGATTCATAATGTGAAAAATTATACAAAATTCTGTATATTTATGCAATTTTTCATAATTTCAAAAATAAATCCCAAATCCTGCATAAAAGACGAAATTACGTGAAAAGACTTCATCTCTGTTCTTCCTGCGGATTGTAAAATATTTAGCTCCGGCAAATACTTCCATTCGGTTTATAAAAAATCCTAACTGCCCTTTATAAATATCCATTTTGTATGCATCGTAATAAATGGCACTGCAGGAAAATTTTATGGAAACAGGCTTTACAGGAAGACTCCAAACATCAAATCCCAAAGTTACTCCGTTTTGACTTGAAGGCCCCATAAAATTTGCATACTGGCAGAACCAGCCTAAAGAAAAAGGCGTAGTCTGAAATATGGCAAAACGGATTCCAGCCTGCAAAAGATGCTGATAGTTTCCTTCTACAGGAAGAATGGAATAATTAACTTGAGGTCCTACAAACTTAAAAAACTGCCCCTGCATGTAGGCTTCTCCACCATAAGCCTTTGGACCTAAATCTATACCGGCATACTTTGGCATTTTGTAAAGATAATCAAAGGAGCCTCCCATAGTGTACCACCAGCTTTTATTATCCATATTTATTCCATCAAAATTTATATGGACAAATTTTCCGTCAGAGTAAGGATAATCACTATAAGAGGAACCCAGAATATTCAAAAATGAAAGAATTGCTGCAATACCTAAAAAACCGGCAAAAAGCTGATCTTCATAACTTCCCTGGATTTTTATAGAACTACCGCTAGATTTTGAAGTACCCACATTCACAGAACTTTCCACCGGTTCTGTAACAGGCTCTGCTTCATTTTCCTGTATGACTTCTGATTCATTCTCAACGTCAGATTCTACAATTTCAGAAGCTGCACTGTCTGTTTCAGCAAAAAGCATGGCGGGAAAAATCAAATTTAAAATCATAGAAAAAAACAAAACCGAAAAAATTTTCTTTGCCGTCTTCATATCTATAGTTTCACCTGAAATTTGTAGAAATTCAAATTAATTTTTTATAAGGTAAAATCAAAAAGAATCTGCCGTATTGAAAGGAAAATCCACCACCTCTATAATGCTTTATTATGGAAAAAAACAGTTCATTTGAAAAATGCAAAGTAATTGCAGAAAAAATCAAAAAAGAAGCCGAAAAGCGCCTTATAGGACAGGATAAACTTATTACCGATATCCTTACAGCCTTTATTGCAGGAGGTCACATTCTTTTAGAAGGTGTCCCGGGTCTTGCCAAGACACTTGCAGTTAAGACTTTTTCAGAAATTATGGATTTGGATTTTAAAAGGATTCAGTTTACACCTGACCTTCTGCCTGCCGATGTTACCGGTACTTTAATTTATGAACAGAACACTGGTAAATTTTCTGTAAGAAAAGGACCTGTTTTTGCAAACGTTGTTCTTGCTGATGAAATAAACCGCGCCCCAGCAAAGGTACAGTCAGCCATGCTGGAAGCTATGGAAGAACGACAGGTTACAATCGGAGAAGAAACATATCCCCTTCCATCTCCTTTTTTTGTTCTTGCCACACAAAACCCTGTAGAACAGGAAGGAACCTATAATCTTCCTGAAGCGGAATTAGACCGTTTCTTAATGAAAACCATTATCTCATACCCGCAAGCAGAAAATGAAAAACTCATTGTAAAAACTGCGGGTAAAGCGCCTGAAGTTCCTGTAAACCGTGTGCTTACAGCAAAAGATGCCTTAGAAATGCGTACACTTTCTGAAAGTGTAAATTTTGACGACAAACTTTTGGATTACATCGTTTCAATTCTTTCTGTAACAAGACCAATAAGTCACACAGGGGTTATTAATCATACACAGGCTGCAAATCACGATATTACAAGGTACATAACATTCGGTGCTTCTCCTAGAGCAGGTATTGCACTTTTACAATGTGCAAAAGTTACAGCCATGCTTCAGGGTCGCGACTTTGTTATTCCGGAAGATATCAAGGCAAATGCTTTAAGTGTTCTTCGTCACAGAATCATTCTTTCTTACGAAGCCGCAGCTGATAATATTACTGCTGATGAAATCATTTCTCGTATTCTGGATGTAATTCCACTTCCGTAAAATATGGATTACAACTCGCTTCTTCAAAAATCAAAGTTTCTCGAAATTAAGGCACGTTCATTAGCAGAAGGAATGAAATCCGGTAATTTCCGTTCTCTTTACCGCGGACAAGGCATTGAAATGTCTTCGGTCCGTGACTACATTCGCGGAGATGACATCCGTGCTATTGACTGGAACATTACAGCCAGAATGGGACGGCCTTACGTAAAAGTTTTTGAGGAACAGCGCGAGCTGCAAATTTTTCTTGTAATAGACAACTCACTTTCTATGCAGTGCCCTTCTGCCTCCGGCAAAACTAAATATCAGGCTGCCAGTGAAGCCGCAGCTCTGCTGACTTTTGCAGCAGAAATTAACGAATGCCCGCTTGGAGCAGTATTCTTTGATTCTAAAATTAATCTGGCACTTCCTCCGTTTTGGGGACGCGAACAGACTATGCTTATCCTTTCAAATCTGGAAAAATATCTGAATCCCAAAAATAAAGAAAACATTGAACCAGGTTCTGCCCTTGACGCAGCCTTGAATGGATGCGGAAAACGATTAAAAAAACGTTCTTTGGTTTTTATTCTTTCTGATTTCAGGACAACAGGATTTGAAAAATCACTTGGAATGCTGGCTCATAAAAATGATGTAATTGCTGTTCACCTTGAAGATGAATTTGATGAAGAACTGCCGTCTATAGGAACTTTTACTTTTGTAGATGCAGAGACAGGAATAAAACAAACATATCCCGCCTCTTCTGCAAAATTCAAAAAAGCGTGGAAAACTGAACACGAACACAGAATTTTACAGTTTTCAGATTTATGTACCCGACACGGAATAATCCGGGTTGGAATGAAAAATACAGATGATCCGCTTTGGATTCTTTCCAGTTTTTTTGAAAAATCTTTTTAATAACCAAACCGTAACACAAAATGAAAAAAATTATAATTTATGCCATTTTGATTTTCTCTGTTTTATCTCTTTTGAACTCACAAAATTCTGAACGCCGCCAGATTCTTATTCCTAAAACTATTTTTGTAGGCGACACTGCAGAACTAAAAATCGGGTTTACGGCTTCGGCAGATTATATAAAAACAGATGGGGTAAAAAATCCTTCCTACTGCGAACTTACTGCACAGAGTTTTGAAAACATTCTTAATGACAGCGAATACACTATTAAATCATTAAGACTTACCAAGACAGGCTTTTCTCAAAAAGGCGGCTATACCTACGAGCTTTCAATCTTTTTTGTTCCATGGAAACCCGGGAAACTCCAAATCCCTCCTTACAATCTTTCCAAAGAATTTTCAGAAAATACAGAAAGCGGATTTCTTCTGGTACCTGACGAAATTACAGTTGAGTCCATTTTTTCTCAACCAAATATTTCCAGAAATTTTGTACCATCAAAAGGTCCGCTGCTTATACCGGGTACAACTTACAGAATCCTTTTAGTAATTATCCTTTTTTTAATTCTACTGATAATTCTAATAAGAATTTCTATCAGATGGAAACGCATTGCTCTTGGAATTAAAAACATAAAACTAAAAC
The DNA here is from genome assembly GCA_021442965.1 of Treponema sp. The sequence goes on along the minus strand of JABUUX010000083.1, from coordinate 4,036 downwards.
TCAGGTACAAAAAAAATACAAAACACACAATTAAAACTTTAAAACAACTTTTGAAATCTCGCGCAGATGGCAAAGATTTTGCCGCTAAGATTCAGTCCATTATGCGAAGTTATCTTCAGGTTCGCTTTGATTATCCTTTTACAAAATGTGTCTCTTCTGGAATTGCGCTGGGGTTTCAGGAAATTTTCGGAGATTTACTTTCTGAGAAAAAAGAAAATGCCGTAGAAGAACTTTCCGGTATTTTTATAAGAACCGATTACGTGCGTTATTCCAAGGAAGGTCTTTTTAAAAGTAATGAAAAATCAGACATTATTGAATCTCTTATAAAAATTATTAGTGTTCTAGAAAACACAAAGGAGGAAGAAAAATGACCTTTCAAAATCCTGCCGCATTTCTACTGCTCCTCCTAATTCCAGTGTATCTTTTACTGCACAAACTTAATCTGTTGCAGAAGCCCTCTCTAAAGGCTGTACTTGGGGACTGGCAGGGAAAAATTTTTACGTGGAATAATGTATTTCACAAAATCCTTACAATTCTTTCAAAAACAGCCATTTACAGTGGTTTTGTACTTGCAATTGCAGCACTTTCAGACCCTGTAATAAGACATCAGGAAAAGGTTTACACTACCCGTGGAACAGATATTCTTTTTGTACTGGACACAAGCCCGTCAATGGTTGCAAAAGATGTAAACGGTGAAACAAGACTACAGACTGCCAAAACAGCAGTGGCAAATCTTTTTACAAAAAATAACGGCGCACGCTGCGGACTTGTTGCCATGGGTTCCGAAGCTGCCGTAATTGTCCCACCCACAAGTGACATTACTTTGTTTACAAACAGACTGCAGTCTCTTTCAGAAGGTTCTATGGGTGAAGGCTCGGCCATTGGAGCTGGAATTTCCACCGCGGTATGGCACCTGGTTTCTTCAAATGCTCCAAGGAAATGTATCATTCTGCTTACAGACGGAGAAAACAATGCCGGAGCCATTCATCCCGAAACAGCAGCTGAAATTGCTCAAAGGAACGGAATAACTCTTTACGTTTTTGGAATTGGAACAAAAGGTACGGTTCCCATTAATTACACAGACCCAAAAACGGGGCATAATTACTCAGGTTATTTTAATTCAGATTTTGATTCTGCATCTCTAAAAAAAATCGCTTCAATAGCAAACGGAAAATATTACAATGCAGCCACTCTTTCAGAATTGGAAACAGCACTGGATTCCATAGCGGGAAAAGAAATTCTTACTCAGGAATTTACCTGGAAAACAGTAAACGATTCCTACTACAAAAAATTCCTTTTTGCTTCACTTTTATGTTTTGCTGCAGGATGGTTTATTATCAGGGCTCTTTTACATTACAAGCGTTTTATTCCAATAAGATCAGTTTGTTTTGCAGCGGCTCTAACTTTTGCCATTATTGCCTTTTCAGGTCTTTCCTGGGGAACCTACATGGTTCCTGTTCATAAAAGTTCAAACGCTGTTTCTTTCGTATTTGATATTTCAAACAGTATGACTGCAAAAGATGAAGATTCTGGTCTTTCCAGACTTGAAGCGGCATCACTTTTTGCAAAAAAACTTCTTCATAAAATGGATTCTACTTCTGTATCAGTCATTCTTTCCAAAGGTGACGGAGTAACTGCCGTTCCTCTAACAGAAGATTTTGCTATGATAGAAAGCCTTTTAGATGTACTGTCTCCTTCTTTAATGTCATCGCCGGGTACAAGTCTTGGTAAAGGAATAAATGCTGCCAGAAATTCATTCCCAAAAAATATTTCTGCGGCAGAACACATTTTTGTTTTTACAGATGGAGAAGATAATGACACACATCTTCAAAGTGCATTGAGTGAATGTATCAGAAATGGGATAAAAGTATACATCATCGGATTTGGAAGCGAAAATGGAGCTGAAGTTCTGGCAGGCGACGGTAAGACAAAAGTTCATTCAAGTCTTCAAACAAATTTAATTTTAAAAACCATTTCCAATGCCTCCAGAAAGCTTCCCAAAAACAACGCATACCCTGTTCCAGAATATGTAAAAGCAAGCGGACGGGGAACTGGTACCAAGCTGCTTTCTCCGTTATCAATAAATAAAATAAACGGAGACTATCTTACTTACGAAGTAAAAAGTGTAAATCATTTTAAACTTTTTCTAATTCTTGGATTTATTTGTATGATTGCAGGAATTTTATTTTCTGAATTTAAACCAAAAAAACGAATGACTTTATCTGCAGCCCTTATTATTCTGTCTCTTTTTACAGGATGTAAAAAAGGGGTTCGTGCCGAATCAGCAGACAGAGTTTTAAAAGGAACAGCATACTATCACCAAAGTGAATATGAAAAAGCAACAGCAGAATTCTTAAATACATATGACCTTGCCACACTTTCAGAAAACCGAGAAATAATTGACTACTCTTTATATAACATTTCTTCAGTATATATTATGCAGAACGAAACAGAGTCGGCACTAAACAAACTGATAATGATTTCAGAAGATGCACCACCTCAAGTAAAATATGCTTCATTCTTTAATGCGGGAGTTGTGTACTTTCAAAACGGAAACAAAGAAAAGGCAGCATATTATTTTAGAAAAGCACTTGAAACCGACAGCTCTAAAGTTGAAGCAAAAATCAATCTGGAACTTTCCCTTTCAAAAAACGATATAAGTGCAAAAGAACAGGAAAGTCAGATGAAGCCTTCTACTGACGAAGAAAATGATGCTTACGACATGGAACAGACTTTATTCAACAGAATAAAGGAGAATGATAAAGGACAATGGAAAAACAGCGAAACTTCAAAAGAAACAGATTTATCTTCGGATTACTGATTCTATTATGCACAGTGCTGAATGCTGCACCTCGCATAACGCCATCACAAATACGAGAACTCAAAATCTCTCCGGTAGATAATCAGAATTTTATAACCGGGAAAGAGATTAAATTTTCTCTTGTTATACCAACCATAAATCCGGTAAGTATAGATATCACAAATCCTCACAGTACTCAGGATGTTCTTTTTAAGACACTACGAAAAACAGCAGACCAGGACAACGGAACTAAAATTGAACTGTGGTACGAATTCCAAAAATCCGGATTTACATCTCCTGAACCTTTGGAATTAAGAATTTCAGGACGAATTTATAAAATTCCTTTTGAACAGATTCAGATTGAAGAAGACCCTGCAAACCTAAAACCTGTAATGGTTATTTTATTTGAAAACGGAAAATCCGTTTCTACTTCCACCACAGAATATGCCGAGCCGATATTTAACTCTTCTGTTTCAAAAAACATAAAATTTACAGTTTATATTCAGTACTCTACTCAAGTTTTGAATTTTGATTATGACATTCCTAAAAAAGCTCTTCTTAGAAACACAAAAACTTATGAAATAACAGAAATAAAATTCAGAGAACGCTCATACTCTCATAATCTGATTCCTGTTGCAGACTTTGAATGGACTCCTCTTGTTAGAGGTAATATTTCTATTCCTGACATTAAACTAAAAGTAACAAGTTATGACGGACTTCAGATTGAACTGCACAGTCCTAAAGCCTTTGTAAAAATTTCTCAGAAAATTTCTTCTTTTACCAAAGATAAGGAATCTTCCATTTTTAAGGATTCCTTTGCCGATGCTGTTTTAGAAATAACTCCAGAAATGGAAGAAGCAACGCTTGAAGAATTAATTTCTCAAATTGAAATACAAAGAAAAAATTATCTGAAATGGCTTTTTGTATGTCTTAGCATAATGGTTTTAATAATCGTTCTTTTTCTGATACTAAAAGTAAAGAAACCTCACCCATATATAATCATTTCTGTTCTGGCTCTTTGTCTTATGATTATTTTTTGCTCTCTGTATAAAAAAGAAGTTTGCGTTTATACAGGAGGAACTGTTTCTTCTATTCCGGAACTCCAGGCTGGAAAACATCTTCAATTATCTCCAAACACTGAAGTAAAAATTGTAAAAGAAACCGCAGAATGGTATTGTATCCAAAACAATGAAAATGTGGGCTGGACGCTTAAAAAAAATATAAAGAGGTATTAGG
>JABUUX010000016.1 GCA_021442965.1 Treponema sp. | reverse complement strand
CAGTCTTCTGCCGCCAGTATGATTATGTTCGTTATCATTGCTGCTCTGTCTGCCGTAATGTTCTTCCTGCTTAGAGATAAAGATGAAGCTAAATTGAACAAGATGAATAAAATGAGAATTAAAGAATTTAAAAAACAGCAAAAACTTAACGCTAAGGGAGGAAACAAATAATGGCTAAACAGTCTGCAGGTAATATTATTTTTAAGATTTTTGTTTACGTTGTATGTGTATTCTTAACTATTTTGAGTTTGTTCCCTTTCCTTCAGATGATTGTAAATGCAACACGCTCAACATATCAGATTCAGCAGCATGCTATTTCCCTTGTGCCTTCAAAGTATCTTCTGTCAAACTTGAAAATACTTATGGGAAAGAGTTTTAATCCAATACGCGGATTTTTGAACTCTCTTCTTGTATCAACAGGTTCTACATCGCTTTCTGTATACTTTTCTACTTTGACAGCCTATGCTCTTGTTGTTTACACATGGAAACTCCGCCGTCCTTTCTTTACATTCATTATGGCAGTTATGATGATTCCTTCTCAGATTGTTACTATCGGTTTCTACCAGATGATTTATAAAGTTGGACTGACAAACAACTTCCTGCCATTGATTCTTCCTTCAATTGCAGCACCTTCAATGGTATTCTTTATGCGCCAGTATATGCAGCCGTCACTTTCAATGGAAATTATTGAATCGGCACGTATTGACGGCGCCAGAGAATTCTACACCTTTAATATGATTGCTCTGCCAATTATGAAACCTGCAATTGCAACTCAGGCTATTTTCTCGTTTGTAAGCAAATGGAACGAATTGTTCCTGCCACAGGTTATCCTTACAGACCAGCAGCTTTACACAATGCCTATGATGGTTTCACTTCTTCGCGGAGACATCTACAAAACTGAATTCGGCTCCATTTATTTGGGATTAACGCTCACCGTTCTTCCTCTGTTTATAGTATATTTCCTCCTGTCAAAATATATTATTTCAGGTGTAGCGCTTGGTTCTGTGAAAGGTTAGTTCTTTTCACAAAGTTAATTCCGGGGCTGTCTGCTACTACAGACAGCCCTTTTTTTTTTCATCTTATTAAACTACAATATATGTATGACTGTATTTGAAGCTATTGTTTTGGGATTTATTCAGGGAGCCGCAGAATTTCTGCCTGTCTCTTCTTCCGGCCATCTTAAAATTGCACAAACTCTTTTTGGATTAGAAGAAGTTCCTATTCTTTTTGACATTTTTCTGCACCTTGCTACATTAGGCGCAGTGGTGCTTTATTTCAGAAAAAAAATCTGGAAACTTTTAAAAATATTTGCAGGCCTTTTTACAAGAAAACCTGTTTCTGACGAACCCCTTTCTGAAGACATTCTTACTGGAAGTGAAACAGCCGGCAGAAAAACTATTCTTGCTCTTATAATCACAACTCTGGTTACTGGAGTAATTGGTGTGTTTACAAGTAAGGTGGTACCTGACCTTTCTGCAAAATTTGTTTGTGGAGGATTTATTATCACTGCCCTACTTCTTATAATTTCTCAACTTGCAGAAAAAAATCCCCGTAAAGAAAAATTCCTTCAGCGCTTCCGTTCAGTTGATGAAAACGAAGCAGTTTCTGACTCAGAATCAAATGATGTCTCTAATAAAAAGACAAAAACAGTAACAGTTTTTCAAGCTATTGTTGTAGGAATTATGCAGGGGTTTGGGACACTTCCAGGAATTTCACGCTCAGGTTCCACAATAGCGGGTGCTCTTTATTCAGGAATGGACAGAAACGCTGCCGGAGAATTTTCATTTCTTGCCAGCATCTTTGCCATACTTGGAGCTTTTGTTCTGGAACTTAAAGATATTGGCGAAGTGTCTTCCAATATTGGTGCGGCACCGGTAATTGCAGGCTGCGCTTCTGCTTTTGCTGTAGGCTATATTTCCCTTACTCTTCTTATGAAAACTATTCGTAAAGGAAAACTTGCGTGGTTTGCAGCATATCTTATTCCTGTTGGAGTATTAGGAATAATTTTCTTTTAATATAGTTATATGAAACCTGTTTTTAAAAAACCATCCATTTGTGAAAAACATATAAAAGAAACTCTTGCTTTTCCACCGTTTATTATGATGGAAAATGCTGCCTCTGCTTTGGAAAATGCAGTTCTCAATGAATGGAATAAAGGTTCTTACAATTCAGTTCTTATTATTTCAGGAAAAGGAAATAACGGGGCTGACGGTCTTGCCTTAGCACGAAAACTTTTTGGTAAGATTCCAGTTTTTGTATACTGCCCGGAACTCCCCCAAACAGAGGAAGGTTCTGTTCAATCCCTTATGGCAAAAAAATTAAAAATTCCTTTTTTGTCATATAACAAATTAAACGAAATACTAAAATCTAAAACTGAAAATATTTTTGTAGACTGCATTTTTGGAACTGGGTTTCTCGGAGAACTTTCTAAAAATATATCTGAATTAATTGAAACTATAAATCAGGCAAAAGGTTTTAAAATTGCCTGCGACATTCCTTCGGCTCTAAAATTCAAAGCAGATGTTACTGTTACTATGGGAACTCTAAAAAGTATTCTGCTTTCTGACAAAGCAAAAGATTTTACAGGAAAAATTATTGTTTCTGAATTAGGAATATCTGAAACCATCTTTGAAAATAAAAATAAAACAGATATTTTTCTTATTGAAGAAAGTGACATAAAACTTCCAGAAAGAAATAATTGTAATTCCCATAAGGGAAAGTTTGGTCACGCATGTATAATAAGTGGAGAAAAGAGCGGAGCTTCTATTCTTTCAGGTCTTTCAGCTTTATCTTTTGGTTCAGGGTTGGTTTCATTACTTGACTCCCCATCATCAAATCTTTCTAATTTCAAAGTGCCGCCTTCAATAATGATCACAAAAGATTTTCCCCAAAATGCTACAGCTTTTCAAATTGGAAGCGGGCTTGGAAATAGCAATTCAAATGAAAAAGTCATTTCTAATTTTTGCACAATATTAAAGAATGTGAAAAATCCTTCTTGTGTAATTGATGCCGATATGTTTAATTACAATGATATAAAATCTTTTCTTTTTGAATTAAACAAAATCAACGGGATAAAAATAGTTCTTACACCACACGCAAAAGAATTATCAAATCTTGTAAAACTTTTAAATCTAAAAATTCAAAATCTATCTGAAAATGCAAATCCTTCTGAAGTACTTGAATACAGAATAGAAATTGGAAAACTCATAACAAAAAAATATCGTAATACTGTTGTAGTTATGAAAGGTTCAAATACTTTTATAGCAGACAAAGGACTCACTTATATTATTAACTGCGGTTCTCAAAGTCTTTCTAAAGGCGGCAGCGGAGATGTTCTGGCTGGAATGATTACAGCATTACTGGCTCAGGGATATTCTGCAAAAGACGCAGCCATTACTTCTGTATACAGGCATGGAATGTGTGCTTCTGAATTTGGTAAAAAAGCCTATAACCTTACACCAGAAAAATTAATTTCACTTATATAAACTTTCTATATCTTTATACCATTCTATCCCGGGAATCATCATACTTTCAGGACAAAGTGTAAATGTCTTAACCAATTTAGAAGAAGAAACTTTACTTTCAAACCACCATGCAAACATTTTCATTCGGCTGTCGGTAAGAACTTCACTCCCCCGGTAGTCTAAAGATTTATTAACATCAGCTCCAAAAAGCAGGTTACATGTGCATCTTTCTGCAGTATTCTGTCTTTTAGATACAGTATGAACCGCCTGCTCAAAAGTACTGCCTTTAATATGTGTTTCTTTTTTAGGAAAAGATAAATCAAGGCCTGCTGTAAAAATTCTGGAAGCACCTGCATATTCACAAAAACTCCAGGCAACAGTAGCCACAGAACCCCCTGAACTTAATTCACCTTTTTCTTCATAAATCCTTTTGTAATTCTCAGATACAGGGAACGGAGAATAACTAATAACGATTTTTTTACAGGGAAATCTGAAAACACTTGGATAAGAAACTGCATCTGCAATTAATATACTTGATAAAGATTTTAGTCCCGCTATATGACGGTAAGCCCAGTACTGAGGGTCTGTAAGTACAATAAAATGAGGTTCTACTCCAGCTTTTAGAACAGTTCTTAATGCAGTATCTACACAAACTAAAACCAAATTCTTTTTTAAATCTTTTAATATTGGAAGAATATTTGTAAGAGACGGACCTGCAGCAATAAGAAGAAAATCTTTTCCCTTAAAATAATCTTTATATATTTTTATTCCATCACATTTTTTTGCATAAGGAAGGTTGCGTTCTGCATTCCGTTCCCAAAGTTTTCCGAATTTTTTTAGAGTATTGCGATTAATCTCCTGTTTTGAAATATTTCTGTCCAATAATTTTTTTGCCTGTATGAAATAGTCTTCATTGTGTTTTACAAAGGCAGGATTCAGTTTATACGAAATCTGATGCGAAAAATTTTCACACAAAGGAATAAGCTGATCCAAAGGACATGAAAGCGCTATAACACATTTTTCAACTTCAAAAACGGAACTCCAGTCCAAAATACAAAGAGCCGCAAAAAATCTGGCAGGATCAGGTTCCAGAAAAATCACCGGTCTATTTTTAAATTTACTGCACCATGCACACAAACTGTAACCAAGCCCTGCACCTAAAAAAACTGTAACTGCATCTTCAAAAGATTTTGTATCCTCTTCTTCCCTTAAAGGTGCAGAAGGTTTATAAGATGAATGAAGTTTTACTCCATTTTCTATTGCAGTATATTCTCCGTTTTTTGCAATTTCGATTTTCCAAAACGGAAACAATGATTCTGTTACAGAAACAATATCTTCAGAATCCAAAAAAGCTTGTGATATGTGACTGATTTCTGAAGAATAAAATTCACTTAAGGCCGGGAAACGTTTTGTAAATGCGTTTATATTTTTATTCCAAATAGAGTTCAATTTCCATATTCTCCGTTACAGGAGTTCCAGGTTCAGGAGACTGAGTATGAACCCATCCGCTTCCGTGAATATTCACATTAAGGTCATTGCGTTCTAAAATAGGAGCCAGTTCTTTCTTATTCAGTCCTGTAAAATCAGGCACGAACTGTCCTATATTTACTACGGCACTGCGAGAAATTGTTACCGTACCATTATGCTCAAAGGATGCTGCTCCTCCACGGCTCATTCCCAAGTGATCCACAATTGTATTTGCAGCTGTATTAATTACAGGAGCTGCAATGCGCCCCCCATAAACTTCACCCTTTGCTTTTTCTATAACTACATAAAGAATAATTTCCGGATCATCTGTTGGGAAAATTGCAATACAACTGGAAAGAAAGTCTGTATCAGAATATCCGCCCTTTACAGGATCTGCCATTTGCCCGGTTCCGGTTTTTGTTCCTATGGAAATATCCCCAATATTTGCGCGTGTACCATTTCCCGAAAGAGATGTTGTTTCCATACAGCTTAGAACATATTTTGAAGTATCCTGTTTAAAAACTCGTTCTTTATACTCCGGCTGATGTTCATAAAAGGTGGTACCGTCTTTATTTGTAATGCGTTTTATTACAGTAAGTTTTACAGGAACACCATCATTTGCTATTGCCGTTGCAGCTTCTGCCATTTGCAAAGCAGAAACTGAAATTTCCTGTCCAATTGCAATTGTCGGTTTGGAACGGGAAGACCAAAGACTTGAACCTGTATCTTTTACAATAGCTGAAGTTTCTCCGGAAAGTTCAATATCTGTTTTTGTTCCAAATCCAAGTCCCCTGATTTTAGCAATAAACAAATCTTCATCTATTCGCTCAGAAATCTGTCCGATAGCATCGTTACACGATAAACTGATAGCTTCACGTGGAGTAAGCCAGCCATGACGTTCCAGACATTTAATTCTAACTGCTTCAGAGCCTGGAGCCCTATGTTCATACAGTCCGTCACAAAGGAAGCTGTCTGTCTGAGAAATACGACCCAAATCATAAAGAATAGAAACGGTAAAAATCTTAAAAACAGAACCGGGTTCATAAGCTTCCATGCGCAGGTGATCAAACTGCTGTGCCTGGCTTGAAGCACCATAATCATTCAAATCTGCTTCCGGAAGACTGATATATGAAAGAATTTCTCCGGTACGGGAATCAATTGCTATCATCATCATGCTTTCAGCCTGAGTTTCTGTCATTGTGTCAAAAGCCACCTGTTCCAGTTTGTACTGAAGATTTGAATCTATTGTAAGGTAAACATTTTTCCCTGGCTCAAAATAATCACCCGACTGTTTGGAAGAAAGCATATCCTGCTGGGAGTATTCAATACCGGACATTCCTTTTCCGTCCACACCAAGATATCCTATCAGATGAGAAGCCAAAGAGTGATTAGGGTAAATACGTCCCTGAACTTTATCAAAAGTCATACACGGGGTAAGTTTTTCCTTATCAGTCAGTTCTTTAAGTTCAATATAAACACTTTTATCTACGCGCTTTTTTAAGAAAGCAAAAGAAGATGATGGATTACGGTTAATTATCCTAAGAACATCTTCGGGTGTCATTTTAAGAGGTCCTGCAACACAGGCTGCAAATTTTTCTTCAGATTTTTGTTTGATTATTCTTTCAGGTGTACAACCAATGTCATAAAAAGTTGTCTGAACGGCAAGTGGCGCACCATTTCTATCTACAATAGATCCACGCTCTGTAATCTGAAGTTCCTGCTTGTAGCTTGAAACAGGTTTAAAAGCAAGCATACCGTATCGGATAACTATAGCCAGAGAGCAAAGTCCTGCAAAAATAAGGACAAAATTGAAACGCTTTGGTTTGAAATACGAATTATTTTCTTTCCCGCCCACAAATTAATAATACTATTTATAGACAGTTTATATCAAGTTGAACTTTCAGCCACCCAAAATAAATCTAAAATTCTTTGTTTTTTTGCCGATAGTCAGACTATGGAAGTGTTTAATTTTGTAGATTATCAGACAAATTCAAGAAAAAAAACTTTTCTGAGTATGAATTTTATCAGAAACAGGATTACCAGATCTGAAGGATTCCGCATAAAAACAAAAGATCACAGAACAAGAGCAAAAGTAATGAAAATGAACAATATTTTTTCTTTTCATTCATTTCTTGTTTTTACTGGTTGTGAGGTCATTAAAGTATTTGATTTTATAAAAAAACACATCAAGACTTTGTGCATAATTTTAGGAAGCATTGTTTTTACAGTTTTTACAGCAGGCGGAATAATAAACTTAATTAAATGGAATGAAAATTATACATCTCCGCTTGTACTTTCTTCTTTTCAGGAAAGTGAAATTCAAAGGCTCGATGAACTTATGGCAAACTTTGCCATGGAAAATTATTCGGATGTAAACGAATCAGGAGATATTACAGATGCGGTAATTTCTTATTCTACTTTGTTCAGTCAGCCGGTTACTTATCAAACATACATAGTTCAAAGAGGAGACACTGTCTCAGGTATTGCAAAAAGATTCGGGCTCAGTAATATTTCATCGCTTATTTCTGTAAACGGCATTGGAAATGTTCGTGCCATCGGTGCCGGTCAGAAACTTAAAATACCATCTTTGGACGGAATAGTTTACACAGTAAAAGCCGGTGATACTCTTACAGGAATAGCAGAAAAAAATAAAATATCTGAGTCTTCCATACTTGATGTAAATGACCTTTCAACAGAAATTCTTCAGGTAGGTCAGGTACTGTTCCTTCCTGGAGCAAAAATGGACCAGAAAGCTTTAAGCCTTGCTATGGGCGACCAGTTCATATGTCCTATAAAAGCAAAATACAGAATCTCTTCAAAATTCGGACAGAGAAGTGATCCTTTTTCTGGAAAATCCACTTATCACAAAGGATTGGATTATGCCTGTCCTACAGGAACTGGTATCTACGCTTCTATGGGAGGTACCGTAAAATATGTTGGGGAGTCATGGCTTTACGGTAAGCATGTAATTATAGACCATGGAAACGGATATCAGACTCTGTATGCACATATGTCTAAAATCACGGCAACAAAAAACACACATGTTACACAGGGAACAAGAATTGGAGATGTAGGTTCTACAGGTTACTCCACAGGACCTCACCTGCACTTTACAGTTTATAAAAACGGGAACCCGGTTAATCCGGCCTCGGTAATAAAATAAGGAAATTAAATATGAGCAACATGTCTATTTGCGCCTGCTGCGGCAGAACTTTGGATGCCGCGTTTGTATTCTGTCCTTGGTGCGGAAAATCCCGTGTATCAGTAAAAGATGAATCCTCTGTTTCTGTTCTGTCTCAAAGCCGGCAGGAAAAAAAAGATATAGACCAGTTGGAAAAAATAGAAGAAATAGGAAAACGAATAGAAAATCTGGAAAAGGAACTTTCTGTTCTTGTTCTAAGCGTGGAGATGTCTAAATGAAAAAAATCATTCTGTGGTTTTTATCCCTTTCTATGGTTATTCCGGTATTTGCAAAAATTTCTTTTCACAAGCCGGATATAAATGAAAATAACGAAGTTGTATTCATTGTTGACCATGACAGTGCAGGAAACTATTCTTACAAATCAGTTTTCTATTCCGAACTGAAACCCGAAACAGCAAAATCTGAAAAACAAATTCTTTCCTGCTATCCTGAACAAATGGAACTTCTTTCTCTCATGGATTCAAAAGTTCTGCAAATCAGAAACAGATTCGGAACTGCAAGATATTACACTGCTACAAATTCCATTTCATGGATAAAACGAACAAAAGATATTCCTCTTACTTCAAGCGTTACAACTCCAACTTCCTGCAATGCCGACGGAAAATGGTTCTGCTATATTGAGAAAACAGGAATCTCAACAGGTAACCTGATTCTGGAAAATGTTGCAACAGAAAAAAAGATTGAACTTTGTGACAACATTCTATTCAGCTACGATTCTGTTCCAGTTGCATGGGCACCGGACGGCAGTATTCTCCTTTATGAAAAAAAAGGCAACATTTATTTCTGTTCACCTGATGCTTTAAATCGGGGAGTAGAAGTTGAAGAAAGATATAGAAAAATAGGACGGGGAACAATAAACTCGGTCCAGTGGTCTTCGAACAAATATCTTGTATATATTGACGATTATATTGTTTATAGAATTAATTCCAGAGAGCTTTACACTATAGGTCTTTATTCCGGAATTATAGGACAGGGGACAGTAATTGGAAGACTTCCTTTTCAGTTTGATGCCATTCATGACAACTTTTCTGTAAATGCAGATGCTACAGCTCTGGTTCTGGCACAGGAAAAGAAAAATTTTACATATTTCAAATCGCAAGCATCCTCCATGGATTACATGGAAATTATTTATTCAAAACCATACACAGACTCAAAAGCATCACTTGCAGACTACTCGGTATTCTGGACTAAAAATGATGAGCCTGTTTTATGGCTGGAAAAGCTTCCATACGATTCTACAAAAGTTCAAGGGTCTGTAATTCAAATAGGACAGACATCAAAAGAAATCCTTTCAATTGAAGATTCAGGAAAGCCAAAACTTTCTCCAGACGGAACAAAAGCCGCCTTCTATGCCGGAAGTACTTTATACATTTACGATATAAACACCTGGACAAGAACTGCAAAACTTTCAGGAGAAAATATAAATAACATCATCTGGGAAACAAACAATTCCATTTATGTGGGAGGAACTCAGACAATAAAGAAATGGAATATTGTTACTGACAAAACAGAAGTACTTTGCATATCCTCTGCAAAATCTGCCTGGTGGGATGACATAACACAAAAAATTATTGCCGAAACTGAATCTGAAAAAAAATATTCATACTCCCCTTCTACCTGCAGATGGAATTCTGCAGACAGCGTCCTGCCTCATGAACAGAAAAGTCAGAACGGACGATACAGGGTGTTTTGTGGTACAACCCAGAACTCTCTTTTCAAAAATGCACTATATGTACGGACTCTTTCAAAAAAAGCTGTAACAAAACCACTCTATTCATCCAGTACTAAAAAAATGGAAGAAAAACCAAGGGTAGCACTTGTTTTTGACGCTTATGACAATGCTGACGGACTTCCAAAAATAATTTCATCTTTAACACAATATAATATTCCGGGAACTTTCTTTATAAACGGTGAATTCATAAGGCGCTACCCTTCTCAGACAAAACAAATTAGTCTGAACGGCTACGAATGTGCATCTATGTTCTTTACAACTTCAAATCTTACTGACAAAACTTTTGTAGTAGATGCTGACTTTATTACACGGGGTTTAGGAAGAAACGAAGATGAATTTTTTCAGTGTACAGGAAATGAACTTTCTCTTTACTGGCATGCACCTTACTACGATGCAAATCAGGTAATAATCAATGCAGGAAAAGAAGCCGGATACGAATACATAAATTCCATTCACCTGCACTCTGATAATGTTAGTATTGCACAAATGGAAGCCGGAAAAGATTATGTTATTCCTGAAAAACTTATTGAAGAATATGTAGAAATGGTCAAAGCCACAAAAGGCGGAATGATTCCTGTAACAGTAGGAATTTCCCAAGGCGGAAGGCCGGGAAATCTTTGGGAACATATAGATTTATTAATAAATGCCCTTCTTGATGAAAATTTTGACTTGGTATCTGTAAGCAAACTTTAGTATATTTAAATAAAAGGCTTCGTCCTTTCGAAAGCCAAAGGAGATGATAAAAATTATGGAAAATTTTACCCCAGCAGACAAAGGAAAGTTTAACAAAAACATTCTAAAAAAAACTTCCTTCTGGTTTACACTTGTGCTTGCTATAATTGTGCTGGCAGGCATTTTTTCAAGTGCATACATAGTAGATGAAACAGAACAGGCTGTAATAACAAGATTTGGAAAGTACAGCACAACTACAGGCCCGGGACTTCACTACAAACTTCCGTTCAATATTGACCGCTGTTACAAAGTTCCCGTTAAAGTTATCCAAACAGAACAGTTCGGATTTACAACTATAAAGGCAGGACGGGATAACGAATACAGAAATAACATTACAGACGAATCATCTATGCTTACTGGTGACATGAACATTGTTGATGTAGAATGGATTATCCAATACCGTATTGTAGATCCAAAGCAGTGGCTCTTTGGAGTTTACGAAAAAGAAAATACAATACGTGACATTTCCCGTTCAGTAATCAATGAGCTGGTTGGTGACCGCGCTATTCTAAGCATTATGGGCGCCGACCGAACTGATATAGAAACCCAGGCTTTGGATATGATGAATGATTCTTTTAAAAACCTGGGACTTGGAATAAATGTGTCAGCAGTAAAACTTCAGAACATTGTTCCCCCTGCAGGTGTTCAGGCAGCTTTTGAAGATGTAAATAAAGCTATTCAGGATATGAACCGCTTTATCAATGAAGGAAAAGAATCTTACAATGCTGAAATTCCAAAAGCACAAGGTGAAGCTGACAGACTTGTTCAACAGGCAGAAGGATATGCAGCTGAACGTGTAAACAAGGCAAAAGGTGATGTTGCCCGTTTCAATGCAGTTTATGATGAATACAAACGTTCCCCAAAAGCTACAAGAGAACGAATCTACCTTGAAACAATGGAAGAAATATTAACCGGAGAAAACAAGCCGGAAATAATTGACAGTGAACTGGATAATATTCTTCCTGTAAAAAATCTGAACGGAGGTAAAAACTAATGACACGCAGAGGGAAAAAGAAACTTTCAATTATTGTAACAATAGCAGCAATCATTCTTCTGGCACTTATTGCACAGCCTTTATATATTGTCAGTGAAGGAGACCAGGCAGTAATCACAAGACTTGGAAGCCTTACAGGAACTAAAACAGAGGCAGGACTTTATCTGAAAGCACCTTTTGTAGATAAAGTTCTTTACTTTCCTAAAAGAGTTCTTTCACTGGATGGGGACCCGCAAAGGATTCCAACAAAAGAAAAGCAGTTCATTATTGTTGATACAACTTCCAGATGGCGCATAACAGATCCTGCAAAATTCTACCAGAACTTTCAGACTTTGGATAACGCTTACAATAAACTTTCGGACATCATTGACTCTTCTACCAGAACTGTTATTACCCAGAACAAATTGAGCGAAATAGTACGAAGCACTAACATTATCAATGAAATCAAAGTTGAAGAAGCAACAGACGAAGACACAAAAGAAATTTCAGATCTTGTAAACTCTACTACAGAAAGCGAAGAAGTTTTAAAAGGTCGCCGTGAACTTTGTGCCCAGATGACAAGAGAAGCAAATTTGCTTATGCCGGAATATGGAATTGAACTTATAGATATCGTTCCTCGCCAGATAAAATATTCAGATGAACTTACATCTTCAGTTTATTCCAGAATGATTAAGGAAAGAAATCAGGTTGCTCAGGCCTACCGCTCAAACGGTGAAGGTAAAAAAGCTGAATGGCTTGGTAAACTTGAAAACAAAAAACAAACAATCACTTCTGAAGCCTATAAAAAATCAGAAGAGATAAAAGGAAATGCTGATGCCGAAGCCGCCAGAATTTATGCAGAAGCCTACAACAAAGATGTTGAGTTCTACACATTCTGGAAAAGCATGGAATCTTACAAAAAAACCTTAAAGGAAAACAGCGCAACTTACAGCACAAGCATGGATTACTTCGATTACCTTTATTCAAATAGCGGTAAAAGATAATCCTATATAAAAAAAACAAAAAAACAGCATCGCAGGAAATAAAATGGAAATCTTATCTTTTGAAAAAAATACTATAAAACTCTGTTCCGGAATTCTTGAAGAAAATTTTGGTAAAATGAGTTATTCTTCAATAATTACAGAAACCGGAGTACTTGTAGAAGCTGAAAAAAAAGACAAAGATTTTTTATTTACATATAGCGGCTGGAGTTTTTCAGACGTACAAAGTTATGATACAGAATCCGGCCGCACAGTTTTCTATTGCGGTAAATCCCCTTTTTCACTTTCAAAAGCAGACACTTTACTGAATCTTTTAGAGAGCGAAAATGCCTTTAAAGCGGGAACTGCTGTTATCCGTATTCTGACCGATGCCGCCTGCAATGAAAAAGAGATTTCTTTTACAGGAGCAGGAAGTGTAATTCTAAAACTTGAAAGCGAAACAAAATTCAAAGCCCTTTTTCTTCCAGAAAATCTATTTTCAGCCTCAGTAGCAGCACTTAATGAAGACGAAAAAAGTCGCCAGATTTTTTGGTGGAAAAACCCTACACTTCACGGAAATCCGGCATTAAGATTTTCACGTTCAGTACTTGCTTACAAAATTTTTACCAAAAGGGTTCCATTCCCTGCAACTGACACTGTGGAACGTAATGCAGATATTCTGGATAAAAATTATCTTCCAATAGAATACTGTATTGAAAATCTGGATAATACTCTGACAGAAAAAATCAACTCTGAACTGGAACTTAATCTAGCCACAGTGAACAGACCTGGTAAAAAACAAAAGAAATCAATTGCGGCAAAAATCAATGAAAACAAAATTAAAGGAGAAACAGATTTACAAAAAGCTGCACGTGCTTCCCGTGAATATCAGAAAGCAATGTCTGTATATCCTTTAGACCTTCTTGAAACTTCAGAAGGACTTTCTATTCAGTCAGTTCAAGAATACGATAAAAAATCCGCTGACTTTATGGCAAGAAAAGCGGCATCTGTAAAAACAAAAAGAAAAATACGCCGCAACATTCCGAAAATAATTACTATATCTGCTGTTTCGATTGTACTTGCAGTTATTATTGCAAACACCGTTAAATCTAACGGAATGAACGGAACTTCTAAAGGCCTTACTTCAGAAGATACAACAGAACTTTTCTTTCAGGCTATAAATAATTTAGATACAATTCTTGTAGACAATATTGTAAAAGGTAAAGTTCCTTCCAGATATTCAAATATGGTAAGCCAGATTTACGTTATAAGTAAAAACCGTCAGGCTTATGGAATGGACAAAGGATTCCTTACACCGGGAAAATTCATGCTCTTTATTTCAGAAGATATGAATTTAACAAATGCAGGAATTTACGGCATTACAAATCTTTACATTGACGGCGTTCCTAAAAATATGGATTTACAGGTTCCGCTAAAAAAAGACAAGCCAAAAACTTTAACAGAAGAATCAGGCATTCAAATTTATTCTGAAATGAATTCCGTAAAAAAAGCAGAATACTACGTTCTTCATTCAGAAGAAAACAAAATCTTCTGTGAAAAACACACAGACACCATCACACTTACTTTTATAAAAGACAAATGGATGGTTACCGATATTTTTGCAGAACAGGAACCTGTGCCTGTAGATACAGAAGAATTTTTCAAAGATTTTATTGCTGCACTTAATGAACACAATTCCCGGGAAACCGCTCTTATTGCTTTAAAATCAAAATACCAATGGCTTCCTAAAATAGAAGCATTACTCATTGCCCAAAAAAAGATTGACGAAGAGAATGCTGAGTTTGCCCGCAGTTTTGGAATTACAGCGCAGTAACAAAACTTTTGTGCTTTTTAAATTTCGTATACGGTTTCCTGTGTTACTATTTCAACATCAGGATATCCGTTTTCTTCTAAAAACTTTTTGAAAGTTTCCTGCGTTCCTTTTTCACCATGCACCAAAAAGATTTTTTTGAGTTTTGAAGTATCTATAGCTTTAAGCCAGTCCAGCATTTCTGTGTAATCAGCATGAGCACTGAAGGCATTTATCTGTTCCACGTTTGCTTTTACTTCATATTTATCCCCAAGAATCATAACCTCTTTTTGTCCGTCACGAATCTTACGTCCCAAAGTATCTTCAGCCATGTACCCTACTATAAGAATTGTATTTTTAGGATTGCTGATTTCATTTGCCAGATGATAAAGAACACGTCCCGCTTCACACATTCCGTCTGCAGAAATAATAATCATCGGACCGTCCATTTTGTTCAGTCTTTTTGATTCTTCTACGCTTGTGGTATATGTTAAAGAACCGAACCCAAAGGGATTTTTATGATGTTTCAGAAAAGCCTCATTTACAGAAGCATCATAACATTCCGGATGAACTCTAAAAACAGATGTAGCATTTGAAGCCATTGGGGAGTCTACAAAAATTGGAACAACAGGAATTTTTTTCTGATCAGTCAAAAGATGCAGATGAAAAATTAATTCTTGAGCCCGTTCAATAGCAAAAGATGGAATTATTATTTTACCTTTTCTGGAAACAGTATCACGAACTACTTTTACAAGTTCTTTCATGGCAAATTTTGCCTGTTCATGTTTTCTGTCTCCGTAGGTGGATTCCAGAAAAATATAATCAGGAGCCGGAACATTCGTAGCCGGATTCCTGATAATCGGCTTTTCCTTTCGACCAATATCCCCTGTATAAAGTATATTCACGTTTCTGTCTCCATCCCTAACATCCAAAGATACAAAAGCAGAGCCCAGAATGTGACCTGCATCAAAAAACTGCATTTCCACATCACGTGAAATAATCATTTTTCGATTATAAGAAACAGAAACAATCTGATTTGCTGTTTTTACACAGTCATTTTCATCAAATAAAGGTTTCCAGGTAAATTTTTCTTTTTTCTTAGCAGCCTGTTTTGCAAGGAATTCCGCATCTCTGGCTTGAATTCTGGCACTGTCCATAAGGATAAGGTTTGCTATATCCCTTGTTGCTGGGGTCGCATAAATATTTCCCGAATATCCTTTTTTTGTAAGAACCGGAAGAAGCCCGCAGTGATCATAATGACCATGAGTAAGAACAACCCCGTCCAAAGACTCCATATCAAAATCAAAGTCACGATTTTTTCTGTCTGATTCTTTGCGTTTTCCCTGGAAAGCACCGCAATCAATCATAATTCTTCTACCGTTTACTTCCAGAACATGTTTTGAGCCGGTAACTTCCTGAGCTGCACCAAGTGAAAATAGTTTAATAGCCATATTTATATTATACCCCAGTTTTTCTTATAAAAAAACAATTCTTTTGATTACCTGTTATCTTAAATACTTTATACTTTCACGGCTCTATTGTATAATTTAATAAATGTACACAAGACAGATGGATGAACCGCCGGAACAAATAGTAAAAAATGGAAAGGCTAAGTTCGGAACATATAAAGGAGTTTCCTCAAAATTAGACATTAAAGGAATGCGAGCACCCTATGCAGGAGTTCCTATGCCGGCTTTTCTTTCTAAGCTTAGAATTAAGTCGCGGCTTATCTACTCGTTTAATCTGGGACAGTACATTGGATTTACCAAATTTTTTGACTTTAAGGTTTTTGGCATTGTTCAAGCAACATTCTGGAATATGGAAACAGAAAAATCTTTTGCTTACCATGCAATAATGCCAGCAAGACGCCGTTTTGTTCCAACAAATACATCAAGTGCTATAGCAGCCTGTTATCAGAACTCCCGTCAGGTAAGACTTTTTTGGGAAGACAACCACAATTTTATTAAATGCGAATTCCGCCTTAAAGGAGACCGCGTAAGACCTTCTGCAAAAGGAAAAATGATTTCTGTAAGAAACGATTCCATGCATACAGATCTTATGTTTGTAAATCCAGCCCCTACATCTTCACGATGTACTGCAACTTGGCTTTCGGCAATGAGCATTAAAGGAAGTCTTCATACATACACAAAAGACAAAATTCCAGAGCATAAAATCGAAGACGGAATTGCC
>JABUUX010000402.1 GCA_021442965.1 Treponema sp. | reverse complement strand
GACGTTGCTGCCCGCGGTATTGATATTTCAGGGCTTACACATGTTGTAAATTATTCTATTCCTTTTGACGGAGCAACTTACGTTCACCGTATCGGACGTACAGGACGCGCCGGAAGTTCAGGAACAGCCGTAACTTTTGTCCGTCCTGAAGAACGTCGTAAACTTTCATTTTTACAGCGTGCCGTAGCAAAGGCCAGTAAAGGTCAGATGGTGGAAGAAGAAGTTCCGACAGTACACGATGTTCTTGAAGCAAAACGAATCCGCATTGTTGATGAACTTACACAAAAAGTGTGGGGTAAAATTGAAAATGTACAATTGACAATGCAGAATTGTGACGAAAAAGAGGAGTCTTCTGCAGCAGAAAGAACTAATATGTCTGAGACTGAAGAAAATAATTGTCAACTGTCAACTGTAAACTGTCAATTACCAAAAGAAGTTGATCCTTTCTTTACAGAGCTTGCAGAAAAGCTGATTAATGGCGGAGATGCCAAAGCGGTTCTTGCTTGTGTTTTAGCAGATGAATTCGGAGAAAAACTGAGCCCTAAACATTACGGAAAAATTACAAACCCTAAAAAAATGGGACGGAGTTTTGAAGCTGATCCTAATTCTATGCGCATTTTCGTTTCTCTTGGAAAAAAAGATCATATGGGACCTCGAGATATAGCAGACTTTTTCAGTAATCTACTTCATATTCCTGGACGTAAGGTTGATAACATTGATGTAGCTAGGGAATTTTCCCTTGTAAGCCTTCCAAAAGAATCTGCAAAGAAAGCTTTGGATATGGCAAAATCAAACAAAAATCTGCCTCATATGCATATCGATACAAAAGGTGAATCTGACAGAAGTCCGCGCCGCCGTGGTGCATACAAAGAAAGACCTGAAGGTGTATCTTCAAAAGAAGATTTTGGAAAAGGCAGTGAAAGAAGAAGGGGTGGAGGAAAACGGTTTGATGACCATTATGACGGCAAAAATTCAGACGGAGACCGACGTGAAGGCCGTTCTAAAGGAAACAGACCGAATCCTCATACTCAAAGTACCAGAAATGCCGCCAGTCTTTACAAAAAATCTTCAAAAAAGGCTGAAAGATTTTAACATTGTGAAATTTACCACTTTATTGTACAATTAACTGTTGATATCTGAAAATAAGGAAAAAAATTTGGTAATAGGAAATTTGGGTGAGATAAAGGCTGTTGCTTTTGACATTGACGGTACTTTGTATAAAAACTGGCAGCTTAATTTCCGTATAACAGGACATTTCTTAAGACATATTTACTTCTTTGCTCATTACGGTCTTGCCCGAAAAGATTTACGCAAGATTTCACAGGTAGATGATTTTTCAAAAGTACAGGCCGGGTTTATGGCAAAACGACTTAATGTTACTGCCGAAGAAGCTCAATCACTTCTTGATAAAATCATTTATGAAGGACTTATGCCTTATTTTGCCAGAATAACACCATGCAGAAATTCTTTGGAAACAATAAAATCTTTTAAAGAGGCAGGATTTAAAATTGCTCTTCTTTCAGATTTTCCTCCAGAGCAGAAAGGTGAATTGTGGGGATTCAAACCTTACTGTGATTTACTGCTTGGAACAGAAGCCTGCGGGGCTCTAAAACCTTTACCGGATGCTTTTAAGGCTATGGCAGAAAAACTTGGGGTAAAACCCGAAGAGATTCTGTATGTCGGTAACAGCTTAAAATACGATGTTATGGGATCCAAAAATGTTGGAATGAAAGCAGCATGGTTTGCTACAAAGTGGGATTATTTTTGGAAAGGATGTCCCAAAGAACCGGATTTTGTTTTCCATAACTATTTGAAATTAAAAGAGTTTGTGTTGAATTAAAAAAAATATAAAACGGGTGGGAAAATATGTGGGTTATTACTCTTATCGTTGCGGTTGTTGTTGCCGCTGGAACTTCTTTAGTATTTCATCAGCTTGATAAAAATAATTCTTCCATGGAAAAGGTCAAAAAATATGCTGACAAGCGTAATGAAGAACTGGCCTCGAATTTTAAAGAAATAACAAGAGAATTCAATGCACTTTATGCAGAACTTGAAGCCCGTCAGACTCAGGCTAATGCCGCAGTTAAAGTACTGGCTGAAAGAACTGATTTTTTTCAGGGACAGATAAAAACTCTTAATAAAGATATTGAGGCTGTTCATAAAATTGAAGAAAAGATAAACGGATATGCAAAAGTTCTTCAAGAATTGGATGAGATGACAGAAAAAGTTGAAGAAAATCTTCTTATCGTAAAAAAAGAGAGCGGTGTTGTAGATAATCTTAACTCTAAACTGAATGAACAGCAGAAAAAAGTAGAAATAATTAATAACCGTATTCCTCAAGTGGTTCAAGATTTTAATACAAAAAATGCGGAACAGCTTCAGAAAACTGGAACAGAGCTGCTTACTCAATACGAACAGTATGCGGCCAAAGTAAAAACAAATCTTGAAACTGAAAAAAAGAAAGCGGGGGAACTTCTTGATAAAATCAATATGGATATTACCTCTGCTTATGAAGAAGCTGCACAGCGTGCCGATGAACTGGAACATACCGCTTTCCTTCATTTGAGTGAACAGGCTCAGAGCAGAGCCGACAAATACATGAAAGAACTGAATACTAAGACAGAAAATCTTGAAAAAAAGATAGATCAAATGACCAAAGATGCAGATACAAGAATTTCTTCTGATGTTAATACAAGAGTTTCCGATTTAGAAAAAGAAATTTCAAATAAGATAAGTGTTTTAGAAAGTCAGGTAACATCCCGTGTAGACGGACTTGAAACTCAGCTTGATTCCACTGTTCAGGATTTTGAAAAACAACTTTCTTCTGATGTTTCTGTTCTGGAATCTAAACTAAATGCCGGTGTAACCGATTTAGAACAGACTATTTCTACCCAGGTATCAAGTCTGGAACAAGAGCTTAATTCTCAGGTTTCTTCTGTTCAGGAGAGTTTTGACGGAAAACTTGATTCCATTAAAAATGTGTATGAATCAGAAAATGAAAAGGCTGTAGCCGATTACAAAGAAAAATACGATAAATTTGCACAGGACGTAAAATCTCATCTGGATAATACAACAGCGCGAATGAAAGAACATGTAGATAAACTTACGGCATCCTATTCAGAAAAATATACGGCTCTTAAGGAATCATATTCTTCACAGTTAGATTCTGTTTCCGGAAAAAATGAAGGAATGATTTCAAAACTTAGGGAAAAGTTTGATTCAGATTATGAAAAGCTTTCACAAACCGCAGATTCTCATACACTTATGACAAATAAAAAAGTTGAATCTTTTATGGCAGCCAACAGTGAAAAGCTTTCTCAAATTGAAGGGGATTTTGAAGCCAGAACAGGAAATCTGGAACGTCTTATGGAAGAACTAAAATCCAGACTTAACGGAACAGAAAATGAATTTGCAGCTTCTCTTTCTAATGAACTTAAGGAATTGGATGCTTCCTACAAAAAACAACTCGAAGAAATTTCTACTGGGCTAAACAATAGTTTTGCAAAATATGAAGCCGATACCCAAAAAGTCAATTCTAAGATTGATGCTTACGACGCTTCTCTTAAAGAAAAAATTGATACTTATAACGGAGCAGTTCAGGAAAAATTAAAAGCGGTAACAACTGAAGCAAATAACACTGTAAAAGAAACCCGTTCATCTATTGCAAGTCTTCAGACCGAATGTGATGATGTCATAGCAAAGGCAGATTCAATTCAATCAATGGTTGATTCAAAAGTTGAAGAAATTAACGTAAAAATGGATCAGTTTAAGGTTTCTGCACAATCTAAACTTGATGTTCTGTCTAAAGCTTTACAGGATGAAATAAGAAATGCACTTGCTGACAGTGAAACCCGTCGTCTTAACATCCTTGAAAGTGCAGATGATCAGCTTGGGGAATATAAACGGGATTTGGAGTACAAAATTTCTCAGTTACAGACTTCAAGTTCCGATATTGATGTGCTTGAAAAGAGCCTTAGAAATGCCATGACTGATGTTCAGAGTCGTGTTCTTGCCGATTTTGACAGATTCTCAAATGAACAGCAAAGAAAACATGAAAATTTTGTAGAAAATGTAAAAGACAGTTCTTCTCAGCTGGAAGCAAAGATAAAGGATATAGGAGATTCTCTGCAGGGGCTTAAAGAAGATGCTGCCGGCAGTATGAGTAAAAAACTTGCCGAATTTGAAGAAGATTTTAACAGAAACCTTTCTGAACGCGGAGATGACATTGAAGCAAGACTTTCAAGCTTTAAGAGAGACTTTGAAGGTCGACTTTCTATAATGGGAACTGAGTATGAAGAAGAAAGAAAGCGTCTTGAGTCTGATTACAGTGAAAAACTAAAATCAGATATTATTTCCATTCAGAATGCAGCAGATTTACAGATTGAAAATGTTCAGAGTGGTATAGAAGAGACTAAAGACAGACTTCAGACAGATATTAATGAAATTCGCAGTGTTCTTTCAGATTTTAAAACAAATACAGAGTCAAAACTTGAAGAAGTCAGTCAGGAAACAAACAGAGAGCTTCGAAATCTTTCTGAAAAGAATTCCGGTCAGATAAGTGAAACTATCGAAAAATTGCAGAATAATATTACTGAAGAACTGGAACAATTCCAGCAGGATGTAAAAAATCGTGAAGCCCTGTCATCTTCTTCAATTGATGCTGCCGTTTCTGAGTTCAATGCCTGGAAGCAGCAGCTTAAGCAGCAGTTAACAGATTCAAATGCTGCATTCCAGAGTGAACTTGATAAATTTATTGATAAATCAAATGCTGATATAAAAGAAAAATCAGAAAAACTTAGCGAGGAAATGAAAGCACATGCTGATATTGTTTCCAAAAAACAGGCTGAGATTTCGTCAACTATAGAAAGTCTTGAGAACAGAGCAGAAACTTCAGTTTCAGAATATGAAACAAAATCTGCTGAAATTCTTAATGAAATTGATTCCAAATACACTCTTATGCTTTCTCAGACAGAAGACAGAATTGCAAACGAAAAAGATGATGTGGATGAAAAACTTAAGAATCTTCGTTCTGAATTGGATCAGATTTTGGACAAAAATCTTAAGAATCAGAATATGCTCATTGATGATTTCCAGACTAAGTCCAATGACATGCTTCTTAGGGTTACAGAATTAAATAAAGAAATTAATAAAGTAGAAAATCATATGTCTGCTTATGATAAAGCGGAACAGATGAAGCGACAGCTTGATGCAAAAATTGCTGCCATTGAAGCTTCATTTGATAACCTTAGAAAATTTGAAGAAGCCGCTTCCAAACTTTCTACACAGTATAATTCCGTTTGTCGTATGAATGAAGAAGTTGGAGAAAAGGTGAGTGAGTTTGAAGCCAGCAGTTCCAAGGTTGAAAGCATGGAACAGCGCTTCAATTATATGATGAAACTTTCCGGCGAAATTGATGCAAAAGTCAGAACCCTTACACAGTCTTCAGACAACCTTACAGATCTTGAAGTCAAGGTTCGAAATTTCCAGGATGCAGTAAATAAATCTCACGATATGCTTGAAACCCTTGAACAGAAAAACTCTGTTCTGGAACGTGTTTCTCATGAAGTTACAGAAGCCTTTGACAGACAAAAGGAATTGAATCAGTCTATAACAGATTGTGAACGTCAGATACGCTCTTTGCCTCAGGAAATAAAAGTTGTGCAGACAAGTGTAGATAAGATTCTTGCAAACTCAACCAAAGTAAACAATGCTGCAAAAAAACTTGAAGGACTTGAAACATTGCTCAATGAAACAGAAAAGAGAGTAGATGACTTGAATATGGCTTCCGAAGGAATTGGTAAACGTGAACGTGACCTTGAACAGTTCGGAAGTGAACTTGATAAAAAGTTTGCTATACTTCGCCGTTCAACTCAGGAATCAATAAAGACTACAGGTCGCCCTGCTAAAGGAAAATCTTTAAGTCCGCAAGTAACACATGATGTTCGAGAACTAAAAAGAAGTGGCTGGACTGTTGAAGAAATAGCCAAACACACAGGAAGATCTATTGGTGAAATAGACATGATTCTTTCAATGCCAGAGGATTAATTATATTAAAAGTTAAATAAATTAAAGAATTCTTAAAAAGTTTTAAGAAAATATAAAAAAAATTAAAAATTTTTAAGAAAAGTGCTTGACAATCCGAAATATAAGATGTAAAACATAGATAAATTAGAGAGTTTAGAGAGAATGTAGAGATTAGAGAGACTATATTGAATATATCGGGTAAATGTACTACAGTGACATTGTGAAAACAATTCGTATATTCATAGTTTTTTTTATCTTGGTAAACTTTGGTGCTTTTGCTATAGAAAAGCCCGGGTTCCGGCTTAATGCCGGTTTGGATGTTAATAGTCATGTTCTTAGAGAATATGTCTTTGACGACGATTATACACTTTCGCGCCTGGATTATAACGCATGGTTTTTTCCAGCCCTTGAATTAGAAGGAGGCGCAGAATTTTACCATGCAGTATTGAACGGAAAACTTATCAGTGGATTTCCTGTTTCTTGTGGTACATTAGAAGATTTTGACTGGTGTGATATGAATAATGTTCGTACACCCGGTTATGCTGCAATGTACTCAAAACATAATCTGGTTATGAGAAACTTCTTCCAGGCAAATGTTGAAACAGGGTATAAGTTCAATATTGGTTCTGTAAATATTCTTCCGGAGGTTGGCTTTTTCTACCGCCTTTTGAAGTATGAAGCAGTGGATGGAAAAGGAAAGTATGAAGTTGTAGATAGTAATGGGAAAGTTGTTAATAGTATTGAACAGACTTTTAACGGAACTACCCTTACATATGAACATGAGACTTCAGCTTTGTACATTAAACTTCGTTCAGATTATTCCTTCCTGAACGATTTTACCGTTGGGCTATACGGTTCTTATAGTCCGTATCTTTGGGCAAAAGCAATAGATTCTCATTACGTCCGTAATAAGATGTTTAAAGATCGAATGGAGGGCGGTTTTGGGATTATGGTTGGAGTGGATTTCCAATGGAAAAAACTCCTTGCTTTTTTTGAATATGAGTACGAGCAAATGTATCAGGGAAAGTCCACTTCGGATTACCTTGGACTTGGTTCGTCGGGCAATACAACGTTAAAGACTAAATCAGGTTTTGATTCAAGTCTTTTTAGAATTGGCTTACAATTTCATTTTTAGAGAGGTGAGAAAATGAAAAAGAATTTACTTAAAAAACTTTTGGCAACAATTACTCTGCCATTAGTACTCTTCTCCTGTTCAATGGGATTTAATGATAATCCATTGGCTGTATCGTTGGATGTTATTCCTCTTCTTAGTAGAAGTGCAGTTGAATCAATGAGCTTTACTGGCGGTTATGCAGTTTATAATCCGGAAAACGAAGCCGGAAGCCATATTATTAACGGTGCAAAAATTGCAACTCGTCTTGGAAAAGTACATCGTGTAGATTTAGGCGACGGTTCTGCATATTTCCAGGTTGATGAATCTAAACAGGTTTATGGTTTTATTACAGTTGACAGTGTAAGCAAAGATGAAATTACATTTACTTACTATCAGTTCAGCGGTGACAAGAATGAAAAGAATGCACAGAAAATCGGAACTCACACACTTGGTAAATTCCAGAGCTGCGACCTTGATGGAGACGGCATTCCTGATATCGGCTGGACTGTTCCTCCATTTAGAAGAAAGGGATTTGAAAAGGCTATGTACCTTCAGACTCTAAGTGACCCGGACAGACAGAATACAACAATGATTGCAATTATTCCTCTTCAGTATGCACGTTCCTGCTATCCTGGTGGATTGATGGCAGTAAATCCTTACGGACAATTTATTGTAAATAAATATGATGTTGGTTCTGCAAATCGTGCAGCTATTACATCTGTTTCAAATGGTGACTATGTGTTTGATGCACAGACTGGTCTTTATGGAAAATATGAAGGAAAAGAAGTTTTCAACAGAAGCGGAATTAGTATTGATGATGCTAATATCAAATCTCTTGAAGTTTCTTCTTCAGCCGGAGATTCAGCTTTCTTCTTTTCTCAAGAAGAATTTACAGAAGGTAAATCTCCAAAAGAACTCCTTGAAAAAATCGGAAAAATTGCTGCTGCAGAAGATTGGACCAAATATTCAGAAGCAGAACAGATTGTATATCTGAATAAACTTCTTCGTGAAGATTATTTTGCAAAGAATGTTCTTGCCGGTGGAAATGTTAAGGAAGAATTTGCTCCTGAGGATATGAATGCAATTAATAATCCTGGAGTAATTGGAAAAGATTTAATTATGTTCAACAGACTTTTCCTTAGTGTTGCATTCCCAGATGATTGTCCAATTTTCAATACAAATACTACAGTACTGGCTGGAATCTTCCCGCTTCTTTCATGTAACCTTACTCCTGATGCTCCAAAACAAAAGCCATCTGATGATGCAGAATTCCGTGCCACTTATAAAGTTGATATTGCAGATAAAAAATATGAAGAAGATGTTGCAGAAATTATAGGGGACTATAATCCTGACGAATGTGAACCGGAGTTCTATGAACATATCAAAAAACGGGCACAGATTCTGAATTACTTTGATCAGAATACATTGTTCTCTATTGATGTTCTGGGAATTGGTTTAGACGAAATTGATAACTCTGTACTTAAAAAGATTGTTGCTGGATTGGATGCAAAAGCTCAGATTGGTGTTGGAGGTAATTTCAATATTTCCTTCTCTAATGTTGAGGTTGGAGTAAAAATGTACATCCTTCTTGATATGGGTGTAAAAAACAAGCTCAGCATTTCTGTAAAGAAAACTTCTCTGCTCAAACAGACAAACGAAATTACAAAGGCTGGTGGTACAGTAGCAAAAAATCAGGATGATCAAATCGAATATATCAATGAAGCTGTATCAGAAGGAAAACTTTCAGAAGATGATATAAAAGAACAGCTTGAAGGTCTGGATAAGAGACTTGAAAATGATGTTTCAAAACCACTTAGAATGCTCTTTGGAATCGGGGAAGAAAAACCTTCTGGAAAGAAACTCTTTGATGTAAACCAAAATTTTGCTGTAGGTGTTGTTCCAATGTTCATTGGACTTGAAGGCCGCTTTGATCTTCTGTTCAGTGCTTCTGTAATCGGTGCTTTTGATAACTTCTACTGTGGAGCAACAATGTTAGCCGGAGTTGAAGGAAAGGCTGGAATGAATTATGGAGTTGAATGGGAAAATAAAGGCTGGAGATTCTTCCCAATCTATATACCATCTTTCCATTGTTCTCCATACGCTGACGGAGGTGCTGTATTTGAATCTACCTGTTATTTAGGAAAGGTAAAGAAGGATAAAGATGTTGCACTTGGCTTTGGTGGAAAAGTTTCAATTACTCCTATGCTTACATTTATTCCACGCATTGGTATTGGTACATCATCAAATGCACTTCGTTGTGGTGCAGATCTTGAAGCTCCAATTAATATTGGGGTTAGAGGAACAGCATCTTTAATTCTGTTCCCTTCATTAGACAGCAATAAGAATTTGACAATAAATGAAAAGTTTAATCTTGATGTAAATGCTTTCTTTGATGCTGGTTTGCAGATTGGGCTTTTCCTTAAAGGCGATATCCTTGGTTGTGAGTTTGGTAAAGAATATAAGACTAACAAATATACGATCTTTGATTATGAATGGCCTTTGTTTAATCTGGCTACAGAAAACGGGGAAATCAAATATATAAATAAAGATTTGTTTAAGACTATAGACAATACAAAAATTTCACTATAGGAGATAAATGAAAGAAATATGAAGAGAATTATTTACAAACTTATTCTAGCACTTGCAGTTTCATTATCATTTGTGTCATGCGGAAATAATGAAACCTATGAGGTGGGCGACATCATCATGGATAACCAGGATGTAGTAAAGCAGGGGCATTTTTCCGAATACAATGGAAAAGGAAAACCTGTTGCGGTATGTTTTGATGTAGAGGATTATGGAAAAGACGGCAAGTATTATTTTGGTATGGCTATAGAACAGAGTCCTGAAATGCTCCCTTACAGAGTAGAAGGTTCTGACAGTCATTTCTATGACAGCCTTGATTCCCAGATTTGGGTAATCAATCAGGATTACGATGAAAAAAGAGGTTGCTATGTGAATGATGGCTTTTATGGAAAGACAGACCATGCCGACAGATTGAAGGCCCATAAAGAATTCAACAAGAAAATGAAGAAAGCCCAAAAATATACTCAGGATTTCCCAGCATACGGCTATGCAGGAACATACCTTAAAAAATACGGCAAGTATGATGAATGGTGGATTCCATCTGTAATTCGACTCTACAAAATGTATGAGAATAAGGATATTGTAAATAAATCTCTTAAAGAAGTTGGAGGGGATTTACTTGGTCACGAAGTAATTTGGTCTGCAAGCCAGTTCTACTTCAATGAAGCAATGCAGTATGCTGTTGATATGGGGGATGGAGAAGTAATGCCTTACCTTAAGTCACATCCTGCAGATGTAAGACCGATTGTTGAATTAGCTCCACGTAAATGTAAATAGTATCTTATTTAAGCTACTGTAAAAAAAAACAGGCTTGGACGTAAAACTCCAAGCCTGTTTTTTTTACTCAAAATAAAAATAAATTTAACGGGATAAAAGACACGTTGCGAATGCTTCCACCTGATTTTCCCAATTTCCGGTTTTTTCATAAGTTTTTGCTTTTACAAAAACACTGGAAGAATCTGTTTTTAGAATTTCAGAAATTGATGAAATAACTTTTTCTCTGTATGGCAGAAATTTCGGTTTTTCTATTTTTATAACACAGTCCAAGTTTTCGAGCTTCCAGCCTTTTTCTGTAATCTTTTCCCAAACAGTTTTTAAAAGCATTCGGGAATCAGCATCTTTCCATTTTTCATCTTCGCTTGGAAAAAAAGAACCTATATCGCCAAGACCTGCAGCTCCCAAAAGTGCATCTGTTATGGCGTGAAGAAGAACATCACCGTCAGAATGGCCGTCTTCTCCTTTTTCAAAAGGGATTTCAACTCCACCAATAATTAATTTTCGTCCCGCTACAAGTTTGTGAAGGTCATATCCAATACCTGTATGAATCATCTTGTTTTCCTTTTTGTAATCTTCAGGGTAGGTGATTTTTATATTACAGCTTTCCCCTTCAATTACTTCTGTTGTTCCTGCGTATCTGTCCCAAATTTCTGTATCGTCAGTATAAGAACAGCCGTCAACACTGGCTTTTTGGTGAGAATCAAAAATTTTTTTGAATAAAAAAATCTGTGGTGTTTGAACTGATTTTAATTGTGATCTTTTTAAATGGCTGACAATCTTTCCGGAAGGGGTAGTTTGCACCTGTGTTTCTTTGGGTTCAAGTCCTGGACAGGCTGCTCCACATTCAAAAGCTTTATTCAGCGTTCTTAAAATTAATTCTGAAGAAACAAAAGGTCTTGCTCCATCGTGAATGGCTACATAATCTGTATCAGGATTACGCTTTTTAATAAGTTCGAGGGCGTTGAAAATGGAGCTTTGCCTTGTAGCACCGCCTTCAATAAAATCTATGGTTCCACATTTTTTTTCATTAATTATTTCTTGAATTTCAGAATCAGTCATTACAGCTTTTTCTGCATTTAATATTCCACCAACAGGAGTAGTGATTACAATTTGAGAAAAATATGCGGATTTCAGGAATTTTTTTAAGCCTGTGGAAAGCACTGTTCCGCTTTCCATTTGAAGGTATTCTTTTTTGATTTGACCGCCCATTCTTGTGGAAGAACCGGCGGCCGTAATCACAAGGGATAGATTATTCTTCGGCATCGAAGTCGTCGTCATAATCTCCATCATCATCTGAATCATTTTTTCCTTTAGAGTCAGATTTTACATCATCCATAAGATCATCATCTTCATCGTCATCCATCTGGATAATATGTTTGATTTTTGGTGCAGCTCCAGGCGGTTCAAGTTTAAGATGTACCTGATTTTCTACTTCTTTTTCTGACATTCCAAGAGCTATGGAAAGTTCATCGATAAGAAGTTTTTTAGCAGAATCATAAAGTTTGCGTTCCAGAATTGGAAGTTCTTTTACTTTGCTTCTGTTATAAAGTGTGCGAACAATGGTAGCAATATCTTTTACTGTTCCTTTTTTCAAAAGATCCAGATTCATCTGATAACGGAGTTTCCAATCAGAAGTAATAGGATCTCCTTCTTCAGAGAGAAGATTAAGTGCTTCTTTTGCGTCTTCAGCACCTACTATCTGGCGGATTCCCAAATCCGGAGCATTTGCAACCGGAACCATAACAACCATATCAGAAGATTCAATGTAAATTTTGTAGTAAGAAACTAATTCTCCTTTGAACTCTTTCTGAAAAACTTCCAGAATTTTTCCTACACCCTGACTTGGGTATACAACTTTCTGGTTTACTCTGAATTTATTGCTCATAATATTAACATTATACTACAAAAATAAACAAAAGAAAACTGATTGAAAATTGTAATATTGTTATATAACTCTATAAAATATTTTATTGATAGTTACATTAAGTGATATTAGATTATTTTAAAAGTCAGGCTTTTAGCAGAGGTGAAATATGCTTAATTGGGTTTGGTCTTATATCAAAAAGTATTCAGGACTGATGATTCTGGGGATTTCTCTTACAACAATTGTATCGGCTGTAAATATGGTAAATCCATTAATAACGGGGAATGTAGTTGATAAAATTGATGTAATAAGAGCAGGGAATTATAAACTTCTTTACAGGTCAATTCTTATAATGATTTCCTGTACTTTTGGCAAAGCAGTTTTGCGATATTTGTATCAGACTATTTACGAGCAGTGTTCTCAAAATGTTATGCGTAAAATGCGTGAAGACCTTTATGCTCATATTCAGACTTTGGATTTTTCGTGGTATGACAGATCTCCTACAGGAAACGTAATGACAATGCTTACAAGTGACCTGGATATGGTTCGCCATTTTGTAGCATGGGTTATCTATATGACAATAGACAATGTTCTGGTTTATGTTTTTTCTATAGCAGTTCTTAGTCATTACAGCTGGAAACTGACACTCGCTTTTCTTATTATTGCTCCTTTTATTCTTTTTCTGGTATGGAAATTTAAAATTCAAATAAAGCCGTCTCATATGGCGGTCAGAGATCAGTTTGCAAAACTGAATACAAAAGCCGGTGAAAATAT
Source organism: Treponema sp. (assembly GCA_021442965.1). The sequence goes on along the minus strand of JABUUX010000402.1, from coordinate 3,693 downwards.
TGCGGGGAACCGCGTGGTAAAAGCGTTTGTCCGTGAGCGGTATGAAATGAATCAGTTTGATGTGGAAAATATTGCCTATAAGGACAGAAACATTGAAAATGCCGATATCCGAATAAAGTTTCAGCCTGCAATTGAAGCTATTTGTGGTATTCTTCCGGTTATTCTTGTTTTATTTGGCGGCTATCTGACTATAAAGGGGGATATTACAATCGGTAACGTTGTAACTTTTAATGGCCTTATGTGGACTTTCAGTCAGCCTGTAAATATGTTTGCAAATCTTATGGATAATTACCAGAAATTTGCTGCAAGTGCTCAGAGACTTTATGAACTGCATAATACTAAGGGTACTATAAAAGAAGACAGACTTGCAGATGGAACAATTATAAATGAAAAAAAAGAAACTTCTGAAATATCACCTGATTCTGTTCTGCAATCCGATTCTAAAAAATCTGTTTCTTTTGGAAATATTGAATTCAAAAATGTTTCCTTTGCTTATAACGAAACTCCTGTTTTAAAAAATATTAACTTTTCTGTAACACCCGGTATGACTGTTGGAATTCTTGGACCTACAGGAAGCGGTAAGTCTACAATAGCCCGGCTTTTGTGCCGTTATTACGATGTTACAGATGGTCAGATTCTTGTGGACGGTAAAAATATAACTGAATACAAGGTTGAAGATTTAAGAAAAAATATAGGCATTACAATGCAGGAAGCATTCCTTTTTAGTGATTCTGTTGCAGGAAATATCAAGTTTGGAAAAACAGATGCTACATTTATGGAAGTAGAAGAGGCAACTAATCTGGCAAGGGTTAAAGATTTTTTAAATGATCTTTCAGAAGGCTACGACACAATGGTGGGTGAACGGGGAGTTGGTCTTTCCGGAGGTCAGAAGCAAAGAATTGCACTTGCAAGGCTTTTCCTGGCAAATCCTCAGGTTATGATTCTTGATGATACAACTTCTGCAGTAGATATTGAAACTGAGGAAAAAATCCGGAATTCAATAAAACAGATGTCAGTAGGGCATACAACTTTTATTATCAGTCATCGTGTTTCTTCCTTTGAAAATTGTGATTTGATTCTTGTTGTAGAAAACGGTCAGATTACAGCACGCGGAACACACGAAGAACTGAAAAAAGTTCCCGGGTATTACAAAGATGTATGGGAACTGCAAAAGTAGGAGGGGGTTATGGCAAAAACTAAAAACAGATTTGATGAAGATGAATCATACAACCAGAAATTAAATCCTCATGTGGTAAAAAGACTCTTTCATTGGATTAAACCATATTCCAAACAGATGACGGCTGCCTGTATTATGATGCTTTTTTCTGCAGGCATTTCCCTTGCATCTCCGTATTTAATTAAGCTTGCCATAGACAAGGCAATTCCAGAGGCAAATTATAAAATGCTTGTGATAATTTCAAGTGCTATGCTTTTAGGTGTTCTTGCAGTTTGGCTTCTTCTTCGCGGCAGGCTCAAGATTATGAGCCGTGTTGCACAGAATATAATAGTTGAAATTCGGCGTGATGTTTTTGAAAAACTGCAGAATCTTCCGTTTACATATTTTGATTCTCGTCCTCACGGAAAAATCCAGATTCGGGTTGTAAACTATGTAAACTCGCTTTCAGAACTTTTAAGTAACGGTATTATTCAGCTTATTACAGATTTGTTTAATATTGTAGTAATTTTATGTTTTATGTTTTCAATAGATACACGACTAACACTAATTTGTATGGCTGTTCTTCCTGTTCTTTTTATTGTTCTTTTTGGATTAAAAAAAGTTCAGCATAAAGCATGGCAGCAGGTAAGTGCTAAACAGTCGAATTTAAATGCTTATCTTTCTGAAAGCTTGAACGGCATGAAAATTACACAGAGTTTTGCACGTGAAGAAGAAAATCAGACGATTTTTAACCGTCTTTGTGATAACTGGAAAAAGACATGGATTAAAGCAGTTTCAATAAACAATGTAATCTGGCCTGTAATAGATAACCTTTCAACTATTGGGGTAACTCTTGTATATATGGCAGGAATTCTTTGGCTTAATAAGGGCGTAGACGATGCCGCTACAGTAACAGTTGGTACAATGGTAGCATTTGCCGGTTATATATGGCGTTTCTGGAATCCAATTCAGAATATTGGAAACTTTTATAATTCAATTATTACAACAGGTGCTTACATGGAGCGCATTTTTGAACTTCTGGATGAGCCTGAAGAAATTTCTGATAAGCCTGATGCTGTAGAACTTCCTCCAATTAGAGGGCATGTTGATTTTAAGGACGTTAATTTTAGTTATGAACCGGGAACTCCTGTTTTGAAAAATGTGAATTTTACAATTACTCCTGGTATGCAGGTGGCTATTTGCGGACCAACAGGGGCTGGAAAAACTACAATCGTAAATCTTCTTTCCCGTTTTTATAATCCTGATTCCGGTCAGATTCTTATAGACGGCAAAGATATTCAGGATTTACAGATAAAATCAATAAGAAAGCAGGTTGGCGTAATGCTTCAGGATTCATTCCTTTTTAGCGGCACAATTATGGAAAATATCCGTTATGGAAGGCTTGATGCTACAGATGAAGAAGTTATGGCTGCTGCAAAAACAGTTCAGGCTCATGATTTTATATCTGCTTTTCCGGACGGCTATAATACAGTACTTCATGAAAATGGAGGAGGTTTAAGCCAGGGACAGCGACAGCTTATCAGTTTTGCCCGTGTTCTTCTTTCTGATCCTAGAATTCTTATTTTGGATGAGGCTACAAGTTCCGTAGACACAGAAACAGAAAGAGCCCTTCAGAAAGGATTGGATGAGCTTTTGAAAAACCGCACTTCATTTATTATTGCTCACCGCCTGTCTACAATCCGAAATTCTGATGTTATTTTCTATGTAAATCATGGGGTAATTCAGGAGAGGGGAACACATGACGAACTGATGAAAATAGACGGTGAATATGCCGGAATGGTAAAAAGGAGCGGAATTTAGAAAAATAAACTGTTCAAGAAACCGGTTTTAACCGATAAATTAAACTTTTACCTTTTCATAAAACGATTCAATGTAGGAAAAACCCCCTATTTACGGCAGGTAGTTTCGGTATAACAATATATTATGATATGAAGAAGGGTTTCTTCATAATGATTCAATTTTTATGAAAAGGAGAAAATCATGAAAAAGTTGATTGCATTGAGCTTGATGGCTCTTTCAATTGCAAGCTTTGCTTTTGCAGCACCTGCAAAAAAAGCAAAAGCAAAAAAAGGTAAGAAATTAGAAATTTCTATCTTTACAATCCAGCAGCGCCAGCAGCCTCCAAAGGACAACAAGGCTTACAAGTGGATCGAAGACACATTTGGAGTAACATTCAAATTCGACATCCTCGTTGGTGACAAGGAACAGAAAAAAGGTATCCTTATTTCTGACCCAAAACATCTTCCAGACCTCGTAGAAATCGATGATACACGTTTCATCGACGCTGGTCTCCTTTGGCCACTCGAAGAATGGATTGAAAAAGATTGTCCAAATCTTCTTAAACACTACAAAACAAACAACCCAACAAACTGGATTAAAATGACAGAACCAGACGGACACATCTACTGTCTGCCAAACTATGGTGTTTATGATGGTCCAGATCAGGGAACATTCTATAACGGAAACGCTTTCTGGATTCAGAAAGAAGTTCTTAAAGAATTCGGATATCCAACAAT
>JABUUX010000168.1 GCA_021442965.1 Treponema sp. | reverse complement strand
CAAAGGCTTATGGCATCGGCACCTGCTTCAATGCAGGAAAGAGCTACTTCATTCAAAGCTGGTGCCTGAGGTGTAAGTTTTACCATAAGAGGTTTGGATGTTGCTTTTCGAATTTCTTTTACAATAGAACCGGCACTTTGACAGGTCATGCCGAATGAAGCACCTCCCGCCGCAACGTTAGGGCAGGAAATATTCAGTTCGATAACAGGAACCGCAGTTTTGTCCAAAAGTTTTGCTCCTTCTACGTAGCTTTCTGTTGTGGATCCTGAAAGGTTTGCAATTGTAACGGGTTTAAGGTTAAGCATGGCAGGGAGTTCATGTTCAATAAAATGAGGAATGCCAGGATTTTGAAGTCCTATAGAATTCATGACTCCGCTTGGAGTTTCCCAAATTCTGGTTCCCGCATTTCCCTGTCGTGGTTCAAGTGTAAGTCCTTTAGAAGAAATGCCACCCAGTCTGTTTACATCAAAAACAGATTCGTATTCAGTTCCAAAACCGAATGTTCCTGAACTTCCAATCAGAGGATTTTCAAATCTCACTCCTTTGAAGTTGAACGAAAGGTCTGGGGCAAAATCTTTTTGAGGTTCTCCAGGTTTTGCGGCTTCGCTTCCAAAGCGGTTAGGTTTTGCACAGAAGGATTCTTTGAACTGTGGGAAAGAAAGAATTTTACTGTCAAATACAGGACCATCTTTACAGCATCGTTTTAAGCCTTCTGTTGTTTCAATTGTACAGCCAAGACAAACTCCCATTCCGCATGCCATACGGGCTTCCATACTGAGCCAGCATTTTATCCTGAGTTTTTCAGAAATCTGTTTTACATAGTTTAGCATTGGAGCAGGGCCGCATGCATAAACTGCACTGTAGTTTCCGTTTTTAAGAAGGTCTTCGGTGAGGGCGGCAGAAACCATACCCTTTATTCCTATTGAGCCGTCATCTGTTGTGATTAACAGTTTATCGGCTTTAAGATTATCAAGTCCGTAGGCTCCGCTTTTAAAAGCCGCTACAAAATCATAGGATTTTTCAGGAAGACTTTCTGCAAAGCCTGCAACAGGCGCAACGCCAATTCCTCCCCCTACAATCATAACTTTTGTATTTACATTTGCATTACATTCTGGCTTGGGAAAGATATTTCCTAAAGGTCCCAGAACCTTGATTTCATCATTTATTTTAAGACTGCAAAGTTCTGCAGTACCTGTTCCTTTCAGTAAAATAAGGAATGTAACTTCTACAGAATCACCATTTTGTTCTGAATGAAAAACACTGATAGGGCGAGCAAGAAGACAGTCACTCTTTACAGGATGCAGCATATAGAACTGTCCCGGAATTGGTTTCTTTTTTCCTTTGATTAATAGTTTAAGAGAGTAAACGCTTCCTTCAGGAACAGCCCCCGAAAGTTTCTGGCAGTATGTTACACATCCTTTTGTAAATTCCGGATAAGGGATTCCGTTGCAGTCGCAGATTTTGTTTTCCATAAAAAGACTCCATATAAAATTTCAAGTCTAGTTTAATGAAAAAAAGAAGATTACAAAATATGCATAAATAATTAATTTGAATTTTCAGGCGTGGCTGTTTTCTTTCCGCTTAAGAAAAGACCTGTAATAGTTAGAGCAGTACCCAATAATCCCATCCAAGTGATTTTTTCTCCAAGAAAAATAAAAGCAAAAATAATGGTGACTACGGGAATAAGATAAATACCAACTGTGGCTTTTACTGTTCCAAGGGAATTACATACGATATTCCATGCCACAAAACAAAACGCCGAAGCGCCAAACCCCAGGAACAAAAGGTTTACCCAGTTCATAGGACGTGCAAACCGAAGTAAGTTTTCCTGAACAGAAAGATTTACAAAAATAGTTGCATCAGGAGTTTTTTTAAGGGCGCCCCAAATTAAAAGAGGAATCATCCAAATTATTGCATAAAAAAAATATCGTCTGGTACAAAGAATGCTTTCATAGCCTTTTTTATTAATTATAGAAACAAACATAGAATAAAAGCCCCAAGATATTCCGGCAACTAAAGCTAAAAAATCTCCTTTTGGGTTCAGCTGGAATTCTGTTTTTCCGTTAAAACTTACAAGTGCTATTCCCGTAAGTGCAATAATAAAGCCAATAACAAACCAAAAGTTTATATGTTTTTCTTTTAAAAAAAGCTGGGAAATAATAGCTGTAAACATAGGACAAATGGAAACTATAATACTAACGTTTGAGGCAGTTGTAAAATTTATGGCAACATTTTCTGTAAACTGATAAAGGGTAACACCGGTAAGTCCTGCAAGTGAAAAAATGATTTCATCTTTTTTTGAATTTAATTTTAATATTTTGGGTCTTATTATCCATAATCCAATGTAAGCTGCCGTATATCTTATGAACATTATTTCCAGTGATGAAAAATAATTCAAAAGGGCTTTTGTGCTGACAAAGGTAATACCCCAAATAAAAATAGAAATTGCAGCAAGAATGTAACCTGGAATTTTTCCTGTTTTTTCCATAATTAAATTTGGTTCTCCATAAATTACAAAAAAAATTCCTCAAGGTTTGAAACAGATTCAGCAATATAATTGGCACCTGCGTTTTCCAGTTCTTCTTTAGAACCGTAACCAAACAGAACACCGCAACAATCAATGCCTGTTTCTTTTGCACCGTCAATATCATGATGTCGGTCACCAATCATTATTACTTTTGATTTTTCAGATTCACTAATACAAGCACATTCAAGCGTATAAGAAATCACTTCTGATTTTTTACTTCGTGTTTCATCCAAGTTTGATCCGCATATTTTTTCAAAGTATTTAGAAAATCCAAATCTTTCAGCAATTCTTTTAGAATAGACTTCTGGTTTTGAAGTTGCAATAAAAAGTCTGTAGCCAGATTCTTTAAGTTTTTCTAAAAGCTCAATTATTCCATCGTACACTTCATTTTCAAAAAGACCTTTATCTGCAAAATATTCACGATATTTTATAACTCCAAGTTTTGCTTTTTCATCATCAAATCCAAATTGTGTTTTAAAGGTATCAATAAGAGGTGGACCAATAAATGTAAGTAGTTTTTCATAAGGAGGAATTTCAAGTCCAAAATATTTTAAGGCGTGAATAAAAGAATTTGTTATTCCTTTGGCCGGATTTGTAAGTGTTCCATCCAAGTCAAAAAGCAAAACGGTTTTTCCTTGTATTTTCATTATTATTATCTTAATGATTTTTGTGATAAAATACAAAAGTAATGGCACAGTTATATTCTCAAGGTCAAATACAAAAAACGTCTCAAAAACAAATTCAGAGGATGAGTCAGAAACAAATTCAAGCGGTAAGATTTCTTACATTGTCCGCCAGAGATTTACGTGAAGAGATTTACAGGGAAGTTGAAGAAAATCCTGCACTTGAAATTGTAGAAGATGTTTCTGTTAATGGTGAATTAGACAGTTTTAGTCCCAGACCTTCTTTATCATCTTCTTATGGTATGACATCCGAGGAGTATGAGAAAGCTCTAGAAAATATTGCAGATGAAACAGAAACTCTTCAGGAGCATTTATTATTTCAGTTGAATTCAATGAATTTGCCTGCAGATGTAAATACATTTTGCACACAATTAATTTATAATTTAGATAAAAATGGATGTTTTGGAAGTGGGCTTGATCCTAAATCTTTTTTGGACAGGACAAATCCTTATCATGATGAAAAGTTTATAAAAAAATGTACAGAAATTGTACAGCGACTGGATCCAATAGGCTGCTGTGCAAAAAACCCGGAAGACAGCCTTTTGGTTCAAGCAAATATTTTGGATCCAAAACAAAGGCTTGCTATTTTTATTTTGGATGGTCATTTGGATTTTATCAGTCCTCCAGAAGTTTCAAAAACACTGAAAAAAATTAAAGACTTTCAGAAAGCCTGGCACAGTAAAGCTTTTGCATCAGAACTGCCATTAGACAAAATCAGAATTGATGAAGAAGCTGTAAACTCGGCAATAAATTTTATTCTTTCTTTAAACCCTCATCCAGCATCAGGTTTTGTTTACGATTCATCAAAAGCAAATATACAAGTTGCGGATGTAGCTCTTATAGTCGAACGAAAGACAGGATCAATTCTTTCTGAAGATTTTGAAAAAGGATTGGTAAAAATAGATGACCGGTCTTTTTTTGAAGTCAAAACTCCATCAGGATATCTGCCTAAACTAAGAATTGTTCCTTTATTTCAGAAGAAATCAGAAAAAAAAGAAGTACAGGCTTTTCGTGAAAAATATTTGAATAAGGCAAACGATTTTATAGGGAATCTGCAATTTCGTGAATCTTCTATCATTCTTCAAGGATGTGCCATTGTTCAGAAGCAAAAGGAATTCTTTTTAAAAGGTCCCGGTAATTTGAATCCGCTTACACGTCGAAAAATAGCACAAATAATTGGCGTTCATGAAAGTACTGTAAGCCGTGCTACGTCAAAGAAAAATCCTAGATTTATTCAAACGGAATTCGGACTTTTTCCAATGAGTTATTTTTTTCAAAGTGGTGTAAGTTTTGCTTCACAAGATTTTTCAGGAAAAGAAAAAGTTTCGGCAGAGCTTGTTAAATTTGAAATAAAGAAAATTGAAGATGAAAATGAAAAATGTGGCGGGAAGAAAATTACAGACCAAAAAATGTCAGAGCTTTTAAAAGAGCGTGGTATTAACATTGCAAGACGTACTGTAAATAAATACAGAAACTTCTAAAAAAAGTCTGGTTCAAAATGACCGGACTTCAAATAAAAAAATCAGTTTACTTAATACGCCACTTTCCACCGTCTTTAAGAAATCTTTTAGCATTAACTTCAAGAATACGTCCGTCTTCACCACTCATTTTTATCATTGAAGACAGAGGATTTACTTCTGTAATGCGAAAGTTAGTACCGTCATAGAAAATATGAATGCCTTCCTGAGGCAGACTTTTTCTAGCTTCACTATACCAGTCAAATTCATTTGCAAGACAGCAAAGCAGACGTCCGCATTGTCCTGAAATCTTCATACTGTTAAGTGAAAGATTCTGTTCTTTTGCCATTTTAATTGAAACAGGTCTTAATTTGTCTGAAACACCGTGGCAGCAGAACGGGCGTCCACAAACTCCAAGTCCACCAACAATTCTTGCTTCATCACGAACTCCAATCTGACGTAATTCAATTCTCATTTTAAATACAGATACCAAATCTTTTACCAATTCACGAAAATCAACACGATTGTCTGATGTAAAAAAGAACAAAGCTTTAGGTTCATCAAAAAGAAAATGTGTAGAAACGAGTTTCATATCCAGTTTGTGAACTTCTACTTTTTCTCTAAAAATTTTAAATGCTTCTTTTTCTTTTTCTGCAAGTTCGTGCCTTTTTTCCATATCGGCTTCAGAAGCTTTTCTGGAAATTGTTACAACATCGGAAGGTTTAATGCCTAAAGGTTTTTTTGCCATACCCAAAACTTTTGCCATATCACTTCCATAGCGTGTTGGAGTAATAACGAAATCTCCTGGTTTTACATTCAGATTGTTTTCTGTTTTTGCATATATACTTTCGCTGGAATAATCCAGTTTAAGCTGGATAAGAGGATGTTCAAAATTATAAGATTCGTTGTTCCCAGAAAAATCTGAATCTTCCAGATTTTCCAAATTTTCATTTTCAACATCTATATCGTTTTCAAAAATATCGCTCATGATAAATATCTCCTAACTGTGCAGCAAATCTACTACCAGACCTTTTAATTCATTTATATTGTTTAATATTTTAAGATTATCAGATTGAGTTTGCAACATATCACGCGTAATCTGATCAAGTTTTTCATTTATAACAGATATTGTAACACTTGGAGGAATTGTTCTGGGAACATTATTGTAGGTTGAAAATACATGAACAGGAGGGTTCGTCGGTTCAATTCTGTTAAGTTTCCTGGCAATCTGAACTCTGCGGTCCACTGTTATATTTGCGGTAAAGTTATTTTCTTCCACAAACATAAGGAACTGTCTTATTGCTTTTTTGAATTTCCCAAGATTTTCCATTGATAATTTAGAAGAAAGTTCATTTCCTGCAAGGTCTACAGCATCTTTAAGATAAATGGCAGCTTCATCCAGACTCATATTCTGGATTTCAGGAGGTAATCCTTTTGCTTCAAGTTCAGTTTCTGCTTCCTTTTTTTTCAAAGCCTCACTGAATCGGGATTTCCGGATATTTCCAGTATCTTTTGTTTTTTCGGTTTTTTGATTTTTAAGTTGATTTATGCCGGCATTTTGGAGCGAAGCATAGTAGAGAGCATTTCCTGAAATTCCGTCCAGTTCCCCAGCCATTAAACCTTTACCTTTTCCTTAATGGCTTTTTCTTGAAGATACTTTTCACTAACAGCTTCAAATTCTTTATCATCTTTAAGCGAAATGCAGTGTCCATGGAATACAACATCGTCATCAATCTGAATTTTTCTACAAAGGATGTCTCCAATTACGGCAGAAGATGAAAGAAGTTTTACACTATCCTTTACACTGATGTTTCCAAGAATTACACCGCCTACAATCAAAGATTTTGCTGTAATATTGCCGCGGATTCTGGCATGTTCGCCCAAAATTACGTTTCCGTCCGTTTCAAGATTTCCGTCAATGTCTCCGTCAATTCGAACAAAGCCGTTGACAACAAAATTACCTTTTATAAAAGAACCGTTTCCAATGATAGAGTTAATTGAAATGTCATCCAGTTTGAGTGCCATGATTACCTATTTGCCGAGTGTTACGTTGAGGTATTTGCCAGGATCTACAACGTCTGAACCGATATGAACTTCGTAGTGAAGGTGAGGACCTGTACTGATACCTGTATTTCCAACATACCCAATAACCTGTCCCTGAGAAACCATCTCACCGCGTTTTACTCTATAAGAGTTCAGGTGAGCGTAGCGTGTATACATACCGTGTTTGTGTTTGATAATTACACAGTTTCCGAAGTTTACATCGTAACCAACGTTTACAACCTGCCCTGAAGCAGTGGCAACTACAGGGTCGCCACTTCGCCATGTAGAAAGATCAAGACCTTTGTGAATGTACCAGTATCCTTTTGTTGGGTGCAGGTTTGGACCAAAAGCCATGGAAATGTGAAGATTTGGATTTCTGATAGGCCAGATACTTGGAATTTCAGAGAAAAGATTCTGCTGAGTTTCCAGCATCTTACCAATCTGTTCAATAGGTTGCACTGCGTCTTCCAGGTAAGATGTAAGCTCTTTGATGTCTTCAACTTCGCGTGAAGAGCCGTTTACTATATCTTTTGTACTGAACAGTGAAGAAAGGTCCCCGTTGTTCAGAGAGGAATTACTTGAAGATTGAGCCTGATCAATACCAAGCAAAGAAAGGCTTTGAGAAAGTGATGTCTGGAATCTTTTTGCTGCCTGAAACAGATTTGCATTTTCATCTCTAAGCTGGTCTAAAGAAGCCAGAGTTTCACGATTCTGATTCTGAAGACTTGCAATTTCTGCATTTGCAGAAAGGGAACGGTGGTTAAAGAAAAGAAACGAAGTAATTAATCCTACAAAGATGACTGCTCCCAAAGACAGAGCAAATACATTTGTCTGAAAGTTGATTACCTTACTTTGAGAATGGGGAACAATCATAACAGTAAGCTTTGAGTCGAATATTTTGAATAATTTTACAAAGAACCCACCAATGCCTTTGAAGAATTTAGAAACAACTCTTCTGAATTTGGAGGCAACTTTCTTTTCTATTTGTTTGTAAGCTTTCTGTGACTTAGCCAAAATTTTCCCCTAAAACCGGCAAAATTATAAATCTGTAACAAAAATTATAACATAGCGCAATATTATGTTCAATTCTTTTCATTATTACAGTAAATTTGACGATTATTAAATCCTGTGTTAAATTATCGGTATAAACACATCTTTTTAGGAAGGAAAATCCATGCAGTTTTTTGATACTCATGCCCACATCGGGCTTATATACGATGATCCTATTGAACAATTACGCGTTATCCAGCAGGCAAAGCAGGCTGGAGTTACCCGTATTGTCAGTATCAATAACAGCCTCCACGATTTTGTAAAGGTTTATCAGACACTTAAATCAATTTCGGGAATTTATCATGCCGTAGGTGTAGCTCCTTCTGAAGTTACAAATCCGGGTTCAAACTGGATTCAAACTATTGAGGAAAGTGTAAATTTGCCGAATGTAGTAGCCGTAGGAGAAACAGGACTGGACTATTACAAACAATTTGGCGATAAACGTACACAGATAGAACTTTTCATTACCCAGTTGGAAATTGCACAGAAATACAATAAGCCTGTAATTATCCATAACCGAGATGCAGGGAAAGATCTTTTTGATGTACTTTCTGACCGTACTCCGGATGCAGGTGCTATTCTTCACTGCTATTCAGAAGACGCTGCCTATGCAAAGAAGTGTCTGGACAGAAATTTCTGGTTTAGTTTTGCAGGAAATCTTACTTACAGAAATGCCAGAAATCTTCATGAAACAATTATGTGTCTTAAAGATGCCGGTGCTGTAGATCGAATTCTTATAGAAACTGAAAGTCCGTTTATGATTCCGGCAGAATACCGTGAAAGAAAGCGAACAATGCCTGCATATCTGCCGTCAACAGCCCGCTTCCTTTCAGAAATGCTTGAAATGGATTTGGAAGAACTGAGTAAGCAGCTTTGGACAAACAGCTGTAAGGCATTTAATCTGCCGGAATAAGGGCAATATGGAGCTCTATCACCCGGTAAAAATCGGAAACATCAATTTAAAAGGAAATCTCTTTTTGGCCCCTGTTGCAGGATACAGTGACAGGGCGTTTCGTTATGTCTGTATAGAAAACGGGGCTTGCTTTACTTATACCGAAATGGTTTCTGCCGAAGCATTGACCCGTGGAAATCTAAAAACCGAAGTCCTTATGGGACGTGCCGAAAATGAAAAGGCTTATGCCGTACAGATTTTTGGTGGAGAACCTGAAGTAATGGCGGGTGCTGCTAAAATTGTGTTGGAAAAAACAGGCTGTGAGTGTATTGATATTAATTGTGGATGTCCGGTACCTAAAATTGTTAAGACAGGTGCGGGTTCTTCACTTACCAGAGACCCAGAAAGACTTTATAAAGTTGTAAAAGCGGTGGTAGAGGTTTGTGACAATACTCCTGTTACTGTAAAAATCCGTTCTGGCTGGGATCAGAGTCATATAACTTGGAAAGAGGCGGCTGATGCGGCTCTTAAAGCCGGGGTAAAAGCTGTGACTATGCATCCCAGAACAAAAGCACAAGGGTATGAAGGTCTTTCGGATTGGGGGATTTTGAAGGAACTGGTGGATTTTGTGAATGGTCGGGTTCCTGTTTTTGGCAGCGGAGATCTTTTTACTCCGGAAAAAGCCCGGCAAATGATAGAAACTACGGGTGTTGACGGAATAATGTTTGCACGCGGGGCAATGGGGAATCCGTTCATCTTCAAAGATACAACATCTCTTTTTAAGGTCGGTACATATGAGCCGGTTCCTGCAGAAGAAAGAGTAAAAACAGGATTTTCCGAACTGGAACGTCTGGCAGCTGAAACAAATGAACATCATGCCTGCCTGGAAATGAGAAAAAGATTCAGTGCCTACTCAAAAGGTGTTCAGGGGGGCGCGGCATTGCGTGCTCAGATAGTCCACGCTGAAACTATAGAGGATTATAAAAGTATCTTTACGGGGCTTTTATAAACATATAAAATATAAGTATGGGTTTATTTCAGAGTATAACGAACTTTTTTGAATCACTTTTCAAACGTTCTTCTCCTGAAGTGCAAAGAAAGCAGCTTCTAAAAAAAATGGAGAATGAAATAAAAACATTTAACCCTGTTATTTGCAAAAATGGAGAAATGCTTCCGAACTTTGCAGAGGCAGTTTTTACTTTGTATAAAAACTGCCGTCCATTGGACGATCTTTTTTCTGTAACAATTTCACCAAATGATATTCAGCGCCAGAAGCGTTTTGAAGGTCAGCTTGTAATGACTGGATATACACCCGAAGAGCAGACGATTTTGGATGAACTGCTTTATGAAAACAGAAAGGCCGAAGTTATGGAAGCAGGTTCTTCCAGAGAAGAAACCCGAGTTTATGAACTTCAGCGTAAAAAACACGAACGCCTTATAAAAGCTCTGAACTCTGAAGGGTTTAGAAATATGGATCATGAAATCCTTCAGCTTCGTCAGCTGGTAGATTTTTGCCGTACAAATTTTATGCCTGTTCTGCAGATGTTTGACAGCAATTTTATTCCAGGAGATTTTAATTACAAACCGACTTACAAAGAGGTTTCCATAGATAAAATTGGAAACGTTCTTGAAGATTTTTACTATCAGACTTCGGGATTAAGAATTACAACGGGAACTGCAAATGCTGTAGTAGCTCTGGCACAACTTCGTGCCGGTGGAAATCTGTCCGAAGAAAAAAAAGAACAGTATTTTTCATATTTAAAACGAATATCCTATGTTTTAACAAAAATCATACCGCCAGAAAGACTTAGAGCTCTTATTTGCTACGAAAAAGCAGATGAAACCTATGAAGCAAGGAAAGTAACTTATTCAGGTTCTCCAAAACAGGAATTTGCAGAACTTATGACAACGATGTTCAATGCAGATGAAAAACGAATAAAAGCGGAGCTGCAGGATGAACAAATTGAACGAGAATTATCAAATCTATTTAACGGTTCAGAACTTCTTCCAAGCGGTGCTTACAACAATGAACAGAATGCAGTCCTTATGGCAAATTCGCCACTTTCATTTAAATATATCCTGCCGTTTCGAATTCTAAAAACTTTCATTCAGGTTTATCTTCCTGACAATGTAAAAAATCTTTTAAATGACCTTGTTATTGAAGGATTTTTTGTAAGCCAGAATTATAAAAAGACTTTTTCTGATACCGTTTATACCTGCCTTGGAATTCCTGAAGCAATGGCAGATTTTGAAAATTCCTTTGGAAGCGATCAGCAGAACAGTATTGCAGTTTTGCAGAGTTATATAAAAGACAGTCATAAGGACAAGGATTTTTATAAAAAGCTTGAAACAATGGTTCTTAGAATCAATGAGCAGGCAAAAGAAATAATTCAGCGTCAGACGTCAAATTTATTTTCACTTTATAAGCAGATTGGGGATCTTTTGGAAGACACAAAACGTCCTTCCGGGGAAATTATAGAAAATTTGAAGGTTACAATGATGTCTTCCCGCCACAGGGAGGATACAAGTTTCCTGGAGAAGCACTACGATACATGGAAAATCTTTTTTGATATAATGAAAAATTATGCTATTATTAATGTGGTGAGTTAAAAAAAGGTGAAGAGCTTATCAAGAAAAAATGATGCACTTCGTGCATATGAAAATGACAAAGATTCTCAGAAAAAAAATGTGATTGTTGAACAGTCTGTAATGTATGAAAAAAAGATTTATGATCTTGAACAGATGCTCGATATTGCAAAATCTTTCTGCTCTACACTAAATTTTACAAATCTTCTTGAGTCTATTACCTATATTTGTATGGCGCAGATGCATGTTCTTGGTGCAGAAATTTTTATACGAGACCTGGTTTCCAGTGATTCCTTTATGCTTGAAACTTCTCAGGATTCTGAAAAACTTAAACTGCGAATACCTGCCACATCTAGTTTAATAAGTAAACTTTTGGAAGAAAAACGACCGGTTACAATCGGTTATCTGAAGTCAACAATTGACGATATAAATACGATTAAAGTTTTGGAAACTTTTAACCCTACGCTTATAGTGCCACTCATTCATAACAATCACTTGAATGGAATTCTTATCCTTCTTGAGCGTATTGCTATTGAAAATGATACAAGTTACAACGAGTACGAAAAAGAACAGATTATGAATATTGCTTCATTAGGTTCTTTGGCTATAAACAATGCATCTTTACTTGAAAAATCTTCAACAGATATGATGACACATCTGAAGCTTAAGTATTTCTTTTTCAATGTGCTTACAGAAACAATAGATACAGCATTTGCACATCATACAAATCTGGCTGTTCTTATGTTTGACATTGATTACTTTAAGAAATTTAACGACACCTACGGACACGAGTGCGGGGACTATGTTTTGGTAACAGTTGCAAACATAATAAAAGCAAGCCTTAGAGATATGGATATAGCGGCTCGTTATGGTGGGGAAGAATTTACAGTTCTTTTGGCAGACACAGGAAAAGAAGAAGCAATGATTGTAGCCGAAAGAATCCGATCAAAAATTGAAAGCTATATTTTTGAATATGAGGGGACGCCATTACGAGTTACTATTTCGGGTGGGGTTTCCGTGTTTGACATAGAAAAAAATCCTATTACGTCACCAAAAAATCTGGTGAATCAGGCAGATATGGGACTGTATATGTCCAAAAGAAACGGACGCAACCAGGTAACATTTTTTGAACCGGAAGACAATATTACTGATGACGGCCTGGAAGAAGATGAGTAAGCAGCTATTTTTTCAAAAACCTTTCAAATATACTTTTTTCAACGCTACATTGATTCTTGCAGGAATTAATGCTCTGGTGCTTGTGGCAACATTTGCAATCCCCAATCTTCCAACGCTCATGGCTTTGAATCCTTACAACATGATAAAAATGCACTGGTACTGGCAGCCTTTTACATATATGTTCGTTCACGGAAGTATTTCACATTTATTCTGGAATATGCTTGTGCTGGTGTCTTTTGGAATTCATCTGGAACGGGCTTTGGGCTCCAAAGAATTTATTCTTATGTATCTGGTATGCGGAGTAATAAGCGGTCTGCTTTCCTTTGGTGTTTATGTACTTACGGGGCAGTATGGAGTATTCCTTATGGGAGCCAGCGGAGCCATTTATGCAATTCTTTTTGCTTATGCTGTAGCATTCCCTAGGGCAGTAGTCTATATATGGGGACTCATTCCAGTTCCGGCTCCAATTCTTGTTCTTATCTATACAATTATTGAAGTGCTAAGTGAAGTTACCGGCATGGGGGGATCTGTTGCTCATTTAACTCATCTTTTTGGATTTTTAGCTGCATTTCTGTATATACTAATCCGCATGAAAATCAATCCGTTCAAAGTTTGGAAAAACTCGTAATTTTTTGGGGTTGGAGCTTCCCATTCACCCTATAAACTTTTTTTTCTTTCATTTATAATTTTCTTGAAAAAAACTCAGGAGTATCTATTACTTATGGCAAAAACATACGATGACAAAAAAATCATTTATACTATGGATAGGGTGGGACGTGCATATGGAACAAAAGTTGTTCTTAAAGATATGTGCCTTTCATATTATTATGGTGCAAAAATTGGTGTTGTAGGTGCAAACGGTTCTGGAAAATCTTCACTTTTTAAAATCCTAGCAGGACGTGATAAAGATTTTACCGGTGAAACTTCTATGGCACCCGGATACACAATCGGATATTTGGAACAGGAACCTGAACTGGAAGCCGGAAAAACCGTAATGGAAATTGTAAAAGAAGGTGTAAAACCAATTACAGACCTTCTTGCTGAATTCGATAAAATTAACGAAGCCTTTGGCGACCCGGACGCAGACTTTGATAAACTCTGTGCACGCCAGGCAGAAGTTCAGGAAAAACTTGATGCAGCTGACGCCTGGAATCTGGATGCAAATCTGGAACTTGCTATGGAAGCTTTGCGCTGTCCTCCAGCCGATCAGATTGTAGATGTACTTTCCGGAGGAGAACGCCGTCGTGTAGCATTGTGCCGTCTTCTTCTTCAAAAACCGGACATTCTTCTTTTGGACGAACCAACAAACCATCTGGATGCAGAAACTGTTGCATGGCTTGAAAAACATCTTCAGGATTACCCGGGAACAATTATTGCCGTAACACATGACCGTTATTTTTTGGACAATGTTGCAGGTTGGATTTTGGAACTGGACCGTGGGGAAGGTTATCCTTTCAAGGGAAATTATACTTCATGGCTTGAACAGAAAAATGCCCGTCTTGCACAGGAAGCAAAAAGTGAAACCCAGCGTCAGAAAGATATACAGCGTGAGTTGGAATGGATTCACATGGGTGCAAAAGGCCGTCAGGCAAAACACAAGGAACATATAACCCGTTATAACGAACTTATGGCTCAGGGCTCAAAAACCCAGCTTAAAGATACACAGATTTCTATTCCAGCAGGACCTCGTCTTGGAGGGCAGGTAATTGATATTGAAGGACTTACAAAATCTTTTGGGGATAAACTTCTGTTCGAAAATCTTGATGTACATATTCCAGCTGGTGCTGTAGTGGGAATTGTAGGACCAAACGGTGCTGGTAAAACTACACTTTTCAAAATGATTGTTGAGGCTGCTTCCAAAACTCCGGCAAACAAAGGACTTAGTGGAACAGGTGAACTTCCGGATGCCGGTGAAATTAAAATCGGGCAGACTGTAAAACTTGTTTACGTAGACCAGCTTCGAACAACACTTGATGAAAATAAAACTGTTTATGAAACTTTAAGTGGCGGAAAAGATTTGATTAAACTTGGTGCCTTAGATGAAAAAGGACGTCCACTTGAAGGCGGAGTTCGAGAAATTAATGCACATGCTTACTGCGGATGGTTTAACTTTGGAGGACCAGACCAGAACAAAAAAGTTTCAGTTCTTTCCGGTGGTGAAAAAAATCGCCTGAATTTGGGACTTATGCTTCAAGAAAGTGGAAACGTGCTTTTATTCGACGAACCTACAAACGATCTGGACGTTCAGACAGTACGTGCTTTGGAAGATGCCCTTGAAGATTTTGCAGGCTGTGCCATGGTAGTAAGCCATGACCGCTGGTTTTTGGACCGTATCTGTACACATATTCTCGCCTTCGAAAATAATTCAACCGTACGTTTCTTTGAAGGAAACTGGTCTGAATACGCTGAATGGAAGATGAAAGAATTCGGTGAAGATGTAGGCGTTCCAAAACGCACAGTCTACCGAAAACTTACAAGATAAAAATACTGTGGTATAATTTAATCATAGGAGAAAAAAATGGATGATAATGTAACAACAACAGAATATGTAGCAACTCCTGTTGCTTCTGGAAAATCAGAAAAAGGATGTTACAGTGCTTTTGCTATTGTTGGTTTTGTATCAGGCATTGCAGGGCTTGTTTTAAGCTGGATAGGATTTACAGTGATTATTCCTGTTCTGGGAATTGTATTTGGAAGCTTGGGAGAAAAATCTTCTTCTCAAGGGGACAAAGGACATTCTGGAAAAGTGATGGGAATAATTGGAACTGTATTAAGTGTAGTTTTTATGATTATTTGGATTTGTGTTTTTGCGGCCGCAGCATATTCATTGGGAGATGTATTCGAGGACTTGTTTGATAATCTTCTTTATTAATTTGAAATAGAAAAATTTGATAAAAAAGCCTGCCAATAACTAATGAGGCAGGCTTTTTTTGTGGTTACTTTCTAAAAACTTTTGAGCCACGTTCTGGGCTCCAAAGTGCACGGCGTTCTTTAGGAATGGAATCAATGCTGTCGGCATGAAAGCCAAGTTTTTGAAACCAGTCAGCAGCCTGAGTAGTTAAAATGAAAACTGATTTTTGTTTTTGAGTTCGGGCTTTTTCTAAAAGGAACCCAATTATTTTTTCACCAATACCCATGTGTTTAAAATTTTCATCAACAGCTACAGCGGCAATTTCTGCCTGGCTGTCAGGGTAAGAATGTAAAGCAGCGCAGGCTCTGATTCCTCCATCAAATTCGTAAACAATATAATCATCCAATTGTTCAAGAAGAACGGATTCGCTTCGTGGAAGCAGTTTGCCACTTTCTATAAAGGGACGCATTACTGAAAGAACGGAAGGAATATCGCCAGGAGTCATCGGTCTGATTCCGCCGTAATTATTTGTATAAATCATAGTTCCCGATCCCAGTTCACTAAAAATTTCACAAGGAAGAACTCCATCCATATTCCCGTTGACAATATGCGCTCGAGTAACACCTTTTTTGCATGCATCTTTAGAAGACGCAAGAAGTCTGAAAATAATATTGTCTGAATTTTCAGGAGATGCATCGGCATTATTTTCCTTAAGAAAAACGGAAACTTCATCTACACTCATGGCTGGAACAGTGCCTGTTTCAGAAACAGAAAAACCTTCTGGTATGATATAATTATTTGAGGAGATTTCTTTGTTATCCATAAGGAAGAATAATTTATCGGCCTTTAAATTTACCGCAATATTCTGTGCCAGTGTGATTGAAGAAATATTATATGGGTGACCGTTTGAGTTCCATCCAATGCACGGAAAGATTGGAATAAAACCGTCATCCAAAATTTTTTGAACAGCTTCTATTTGAAGTTTGTCAATTTCTCCGGCAGTTCCAAAATCCTGCCCGTTCAAAATTCCTTTTCCGCGGGAACGAACCCAGTTACCGATTACGGCATTTACTTTGTTTGCGGCTAGATTTGTCATCACAATATTTGAAACATCAAAGGCTGCCATTTTAATCAGTGGCATAGCAGAATCATCTGTTATACGAATGTTATTTTTACAGGTCCATGGAATTTTTGCAGAGGCAAGAACTTCATCAATTCTTTTTTTTGCACCAGGTACAAGAACAACTTTTAAGCCTGCTTCATGAAGGAGTGCAATGTCTTTTATGTGACTTGTAAAAAGAGTAGAGTCAAACAGTTTGTCATCCAGATAAATAACTACTGTAGCATTTTTAAATTTTTGAAGATAACGGATTACGCCGCGAATGTTTTCTGCTTTTTGAGTTCTTGTTTCCATACGGTAAAGTATAGCGATTTGTAAAAATTAATTCGAGTTTTGTTTATTTGTTTGAAGTTTTTTCCCTTTCGCTGAATAAACACATCCGCAATACTGCTGCCGGTAAAGTTCATATTCTTTGCTGATTTCCAAGCTTCTTTTGAATCCACCCTTTTTCTTGAAATCTGAAAAGAGCCAGCGTGGATTTTCACAGCACGGTGGTTGAGCTTCGTTACATGTTGTTTGTCCTGCGTTACACGGTGGTTGAGCTTCGTCGAAACCACCT
>JABUUX010000129.1 GCA_021442965.1 Treponema sp. | reverse complement strand
GTTGGCGAACGCGGTCCTATTACACGCATGAAGGCCTGTTCAGGACTTGAAGAATACGGAATTAAAATTGATGCACAGAAAAACGAATGGTCTTTCACCGGAAATGCTGAAACTTGTATTTCTGCCGATGATTCAAAAACAAAAATCTTTGTAATTCCTACAGATGAAGAACTTGTAATGACAGAAGATGCTTACGCTTTGATGAAGGGAACATATGACGTTCATACAAACTTCACATATTCATTCCAGAGTCCGGACTATGTAAACAAAGCCCGCGAAGAAGGCTTGAAAGGAGATTTGGTAAAACGCCCTAACCTTGAAAAAGTTGTAGCTCGTCCTCCAAAAATGTAATAATGTAAATTTATAAAAAAAGCCCTTATCTTTTGTCAATTGCAAAAGATAAGGGCTTTTTAATTTAACCAATAAAACTTATCCTAATCTTGAATCTCAACTTCATAATCAGCTGAGTTTTCTGAAACAGCAGGATCAAAAGAAAAATCAATTTTCTTATTTTGAAGAACATCCAGTTCCAAAGGAATTGTAATTGTTTGTTCAATTTCTCCAGAAATTTTATTCTTCAAATTTATATTAATATCATATTTATATGAGCTTGCCCAATTGTTAGAAACAATAAAAGATCCGCTCATGACTTTGGTTTTCTTTGCAAAAGACGTATCTCCCATTAATAGTGAATACCCGTCTTTATAATACTCAGGATTTTCTACAACAAAACTAAAAGACTCAGAAGTAAGAGTTTCTAAGATTTCAGAATCAATTCCAGGAATTCTACAGTTTTCAGGGCGAAAGTGAATTTTCATTTCAAATAAATATTCTGAAACATCATCTGAATTTACAGGAAATGAGAACGACTTTTCCAGAAATGTATCAGAAAAATCATAATCCAAAGAAATTGTATTTATTTTATCATCAAAATATCCGTTGGTTTCTTCATTAACAGATTGGGTTACTACTACTTCAGAAACAGGAGGTTTTACTTTTACTCCATTTTTTGTACCGGCAGTAAAAGTAACAGTCTGAACTTTACCTTTTGTAGTAACAAATACATCTCCTATAGTAAACAATGGAATTCCAAGTGTAAAGGAAGCATTATAATTACTGAATGTACTGTTAGGTTTTGTTTTAGGAAATTTTACTTCCCCTTTTATACTTTCTACCGGAACAACACCATCCTTTCCTTTTAGTTTTTCATAAACTGTATCACACGTATATACAACACCCGGATAGAAAACTCTTTTGGCAGTTATTTTTCCCGCCTCTGTCTTTAGTGCATTTTTTACAACCATATCACAGTTTTCTGTAAGTCCGATTCCATAATTAAGAAGTTTCATTCTGAATCTTATATTCTTTCCAGGAGTCTGCATGTCTTCTGAATATGGTTCCATAGAAAGTGTACTTAAACAAGGTTCTCTTTTAATAGTTGCTACACAAATATTATTTCCATCATCAGAAGCTGATAAATAAGTAATAAGTAAATCTCCGTTAGGACGAAGAACTCCGGAAGGATATTTTACCTGATGCTGAACATTATGATATACAACAGGAACACTTTCTGTCCAAATCATTTTTTTTGTTTCCGGACTTTTAATATAAGTTTTAACAAAACAGTTTACGCTGCCTGGAAAAAGCATATTATCTGTGGCACTCCAAAGTGCACCTGCTACACTTCCATCAGCTTCAAGCACATAGTTGTAATCCCAAGGAATTTCTGAATTAATATCTGTAAAAGGAAAGTCTGCACGATAATCACCAAAATCACCTTTTTGAGACAAACTCCATTTCCCGTCTTTTTCAAGGCTGTAATAATCTCTAGATTCCGGAAGAACAAAATCTGTTTCAATATCTTTTAAACGATTGTCAGGTCTTTTTGTTATTTCAAGCTGAACTCCTTTTCCTCCTGTATAAATTGTAGGATGGAATTGAAGACAACCACAAACATCAGAAACAGCTTCTACGGTTGACCATTTTGCATCATCTTCACGCCAGTTTGAAGTAAAGATTGCAGTGCTTTTCATTACATCTTCTTCACCATATTCCAAATTTACGGGAAGTCCTCCCTGTGTCCAGACTAACACCAGTCTGCGGCGGCCTGAAACCATGGCTACAGTCCCGTCAAATTCCATTACATTTGTCAGGTATCCGTTTACTTTAGGATTTTCCATAATTCTTTTTGGCTGAGAAAATTCTTCATCCCGTCCTGCACGTCTTACAGAATAAAAAAGTGTAAAACAGTTTTCATCATTGTGCAAAGTTAAATCCGGTGCAATATACACAAGAACTTCCTTATTATCCATTTCAAAAATTCTTGGTTTTGTTCCATCAGGAAGATTTTTTACAACAACCTGTTCATTATAACCTTTATTAATCTTTTGATTTGACGGCTGAACATATTCACCAACAGACCTTTCATTGTCAGGAATCATTGATTTTCTCTTAAAGAAAAACTGGTCATCGTAAGATAAATCAGGTTCTGCAAGTTCTTCAGTTGAATATATCTTTTTTTTCTCATCAGTTTCTAAAGCATTATCTGAATCTGTTTGTTTTTCTGAAAAGCTGATACCTGTAGGAAGAGCATAAGTATTTTTGTCAGGAGCAGTAAACGAAAGCCACACAAGTCCCTTTTCTTTTGAAAAAGAAAGACCGGGTTTTATAAGCTGTTCTTTTCCATTTGTATTAAGCTTAATAGAATTACCGTTTTTCTGAAATAAAACCGGATTTACAAATCCTTTCTGTAAATCAGAAATAATTACTTTATACTCAGCTTTACTTCCTTCAACGATTGGATTCTCTGAATATAAAAGATCACGCCATGCATAACGTGAATCATTAACAGATACAATCTTCATTTTTACAGTTCCGTCAAAATTGAATTTTGTACTGGAGTAAGTTCCTTCTGCTGCTAAAGACACAGCAAATACAAAAGAAAAAATTACAAACGCCAAAAACTTCTTTAATCTCATTTTTTTCCTCAATTTATTTTTTATCTTAATACACAACCTTTTTTGATTTTTTCACAAGTCTCTTCACCAGAAAGAATTCTAACCAGCTCAATCGCAAACTGTTCTGAAGCTCCGGCTGCAGTACCTGTTACTATATTTCCATCTGTAACAAATGGCACATTTGAAACATGAGTACTGTCCTCTACATTTTCAGGATCTACGTCTTCTTCCATTCCAGGGTAACAGGTCCAGTTTTTATTTTTTAGAATTCCTGTAGGAGAAAGAACCATTGCAGGACTGGCACAAATAGCAGATACAATTTTATCATTCTCAAAACACTTTTTTATATAAGATGCAATTTCTTTTGATGAAGAAAGATTTTTTGCTCCACCAAGTCCTCCCGGGAAAAATATTCCATCCGGCAAGTTCTCAGAATATCCGGCAAAAAAATCTTCTAATGTAATATCTGCAAACATTTTGATTCCATGAGAACTTTTTACAATCTTTTTATCCATTGAATCAAAAGATGTAACAGCAACCGTAAGAACCTCAACTCCGGCTCGTCTTAAATAATCAATTGGTGTAAGAGCTTCTACTTCTTCAAAACCTTCTGCAAGAAAAACTGCAAACATATAACCTCCATTTCTTTTTAATTCTTTAATTTTATACTATTATGTGGTAAAATTCACCTATGAAAAGCGTTTTAATAGTTGATGCACACCCTTTGTTCCGAGATTTCTTAAAAGATAAACTTTCAGTAGACAAAGTTGAAGTAAATACTGCTGTTGAAAATCGAGATGCCTCTACAAAACTCATTACGTCTTTACCAAATCTGGTCATTATGGACAGAAATGACAGTACGGGTAAAGTTTCAGATTTTCTTCAAAAAAAGATTTCAAATCCAAATACTGCATCTATTCCTATTATAATGACAGGTCCTCTTATTGATAAGGCTCAGATTGGTTCACTTGCAAAATACGGAGTAATCAAATATTTTACAAAGCCTATTAAGTTTGACCTTTTTTTTGAATCCATAGGGCAGGTTTTAAGACTCCCAGTTTCTATGGATACTACCCCCTGTGTTCTGGACATTCACAGAAACGGAAATATTATTTTTATTGAAGTAGCCCAAGGTTTAAACCGCGAAAAACTTGCACTTCTAAAATTCAAACTGGCAGAAATGATTGAACGTGAAAATCTGGACTATCCAAAAGTTATTATCATGCTCACAAATCTGGATTTGACTTTTGTTGACGGTCTGAATCTGGAATATCTTATAGACAACGTTCTTGTAAATCCCAAAATACATTCAAAAAACGTAAAAATTCTTTCACTCAGCCCTTTTGTAAAAAGTCTGGTAGACGGGCATTCTGATTATGACGGGATTGAAGTTTCCAGTAATCTTCCAAAAGTTTTAAATTCATTGGTAGACAGTTCAATTACAACAAGTGTTTCAGATCTTATAACTGAGCGCATTCTTGTAAGTTCGGCAAATGATGAAGAGTCAAGTTCTATTGAAACAAGATTTTTTTCAGATACGGGCGCAACAAACAAAGACAACTCAGTAGGAGCTGTATTCTCTGCAGCAATTATTGAACGTGATCCTCAGACAGCAGCAATTCTGGAACGAACATTTGTTGCAAACGGTGCTAAAGCTGAAGTATTCCAAACAGGAAAGCAATTCCAAGATGCTTATACTCCAGATAAATACAGCTTTGTCATTCTTGATGTACTGGATCCATCATCTATGGGTTTTGAAATTCTTCAGGAGTTCCGTTCCGACCGATTTGCTCCTCCGGTTATAGTTTACTCGGCAAGTGCACAGCGAGAATTAATTGTCCGAGTACTGAGCACAGGTGCCTCCATTTATCTTATGAAGCCTCAAAAACCTGAAGTTATCCTTGAAAAAGCAATTTCTCTTCTTCATAAGAAAAACTGATTTTTATAGAGATTTAAAATATGGAAAAATGTAATTTTCACACTCACACCAATTTCTGCGACGGAAAAAATACTGCAGAAGAAATGGTTCTTTCTGCCATTGAAAAAAACTTTAACGCATTGGGATTTTCAAGCCACAGCATGTTCCCTTTTTCAGGAAACTGGCATATCCCTTCCCATGATTTTATTTCCTATACAGACGAAATAAAAAGGCTGAAAGAAAAATACTCAGACAAAATAAAAATCTTTACAGGCTTTGAATGTGATTATTACCCGACTCTAACCTTTCCTGATAAAGAGTTTTACAAAGAACTTTCTCCCGACTACCTCATCGGTTCTGTTCACTATATAGCAAATAAAAAAGGACATTACTCGGTAGATAATTCTTCAGAAAGAGTAAAACGGGGATTGAATATCCTCTATAATGGAAACGGGAAAAAAGCAGTGCAGGAATATTTTGCAGCCGAACGGGAAATGATTGAAAAAGGAAACTTTGATATATTGGGTCACCCTGATTTAATAAAAATCAGAAACGGAGAATTGAACTTTTTTAATCCGAATGATTCCTGGTATAAAAAAGAACTGAAAACTCTGGCAAAGACTGCAGCAAAAAAAGGCGTCATTGCAGAAATTAATACAGGCGGACTTGCAAGAAATTCCATAAAAGATTTTTACCCGTCACAAGAACTTATGGAATATTTTTTTGAATACAAAGTCCCGGTCTGCATTAACAGCGATGCACACAAAACAGAACATTTGGACTTTGCATTTAACGAAGCAAAAGAGATGGCAAAAAAAATCGGATACAAAGAACTTGTTTATCCTTGTGTTGGGGCTGTAAAAATCTGATTTTAATTCAAACAAATCCTGCAAAATCTTTTGATTTTGCACAGATACACATTTTTTTTCCGCTTATTGGATGAGTAAACTCTAACATATTTGCGTGAAGCATTATGCGTTTAAAGTCTTTACCGCCGTATAATTTATCACCAAGAATCGGTAAACCTGACTCTGAAAGATGAACACGAATCTGGTGAGTGCGTCCTGTAAATAGTTCACATTGAACAGTGCTCAATTCTATCTTATTTTTTTTCAAAGTTTTCATAATTTTAAACGACGTTTTGGCATAAAGCCCGCCCCTACTTTCAGGAAGGCTTCCCCATTTTGCCACCTGGCTTTTAGGAGATATGCGTCCGATTGTATTTTCCACTGTAAATTCTTTCTTTGTTGTGTTTCCTGACACTACAGCAATATAAGTCTTTGTAATGGTATGTTTTTCAAACTGTTCGAATAAACTTTTATTTGCCACCCTCTGTTTGGTAAATAGAATAACTCCGCTTGTTTCACGATCCAGCCTGTGCATAATTCCCACGTATGGAGGATTTCGAAGCATGGGATTTTTAGTCCAAAGATATTCTACAACTGCATCATGAAGATTTTTCCGATTCCCCACTATTGTCTGCTCTACAGGAAGAAAAGCAGGTTTATTTACAAGAATAATAAAATCATCTTCAAAAAGCACATCCTTTTCTGTAAGTATAAAATCAATATCCTCAGGCTGCTTTTCAAAAAAGAATTTTTCAATATCAATATCACAAACAACAGTAGATTTACCTCTAAGTTCAAAACCAGGTCTTGTTACACCCCGTCCGTTTACAGTGACACAGCCAGCAACTATCATTCGCCTGATTTTAGAATTGGAAATATCATATTCTGTAAATTCCGGAAGTTTTTTAAGTTCACTTCTCAAAAAATCATTAAGTGAAATTGAAGTATCAGAAGTAAAAGACTTTCTCATTTTTATTTCAGCTTTTAAGAATTAATTTCATAATCAGGACCATTCTCTGTAAGAAAAAGTCTGACACTGCATTCTTCCATGCAAACATTTTCATGAAATGCTTCAAGATTCATAATTTCTTCGCTAAAAAGATCATCCGGGTTATAGGAAGTTTTAATAATTATTTCAGAAACAGTTTTATTTGAATCTTCCAAAAGACGCGACATGGCTCCATTTATTCTTACAATATCGCACACAAGATTAAGCATTTGAGGTTTCCCTTTTTCCTCATATTTCTGTTCCAAAAAAAGAATCTGCATTTTTTCTATGTCGGAATGTTTTTCTTTCTCGGGGTTAAAGCCTGATTTATAATCACAATTATTACATCTCTGCCATTCTGCAAAATCTGCAAAAAATGCCGAAGGAGTTATTCTAAGTGGCTTAAGTACAAAAAGAAACCAAGGAACCGCCCTACCGCAAGAATAAAAGGTACGGCACGCAAAAGCAATATTTCTGGCCTGTCTTATATCCTGAGCAGAAAAAACACCTGAAACTTTTGCAGAATCTGAATCTTCCAGCTGAGGAAATTCCATATGATTTGGATATTGATTCAAGGCAAAATCAAAGCGGTCCATAAACTGCTTAAGAGAATCTCCACAATCTTTTGCGTAATACAAACAAAATCCAAAAATCAGATTATTCATATTCAAAAGATTTGCCTTTCCTGCATAAAATTTTTTATCAAATAGAAGTTTGTCACCTTTTTGTTCCGGGTTCAATGGAATATCAAATGAACAGAAAATATTCTGAGCTTCACGACAAACTGCGGCATCAATACAGGAAGCATTTATAAAAAAAGAAGTAAAAAGATTTTCGTTATGTCGTCTTTCACTTATTATTTGTTTTAGAAGTTCTTCTTTAGAATTAATCATAAACGTTAAAAGAAACCCGGGCTAAAAACCCGGGTCTGCATTTTTTATAGAAGTGTGATTCCTCGTTTTTTACAATCTTTAAGAATATCGTCACTCCAGCTTGAAACCTGGATTTCACCGATATGCGCTTTACGAAGAAGGAACATACATAAACGGGACTGACCGATTCCTCCTCCCAAGGTCTGTGTAAGATCTCCCTTTAGCAGTCTTGAATGGAAGTCAAACTTTGAACGCTCCATACAATCTCTTTCTTTAAGCTGAAGTTTCAGACTTTCAGGGCTTACTCGAATACCCATAGAAGAAAGCTCAAAAGCAGAATTCAAAACAGGATTCCAAACAACAATATCTCCGTTCAATCCTCTGTGACCGTCTCCAGTCTCTGTAATCCAGTCATCATAGTCAGGAGCACGACCATCATGAATAGAGCCGTCAGGAAGTTTTCCTCCAATACCTGTAATAAAAACAGCCCCGTACTGCTTTGCAACTTTATCTTCTCTCTGCTTCGGTGTAAGATCCGGATACTGGCGCTGAAGATCATCAGCAAAAAGAATCTTTATTTCTTCCGGAAGAACAGGTACCAGTGAAGGATATCTGTCATACAAGAAAAATTCTGTACGTTTAATACAGCGATATACCTTTTTTACAATTTCATGAAGATAGAAAACTGTTCTGTCCTTTTCATCAATTGCCATACACCAGTCCCACTGGTCAACATAAATGGAATGGATTGCATCCAGTGTTTCATCAGGACGCAGAGCATTCATATCGGTGTAAATACCAAAACCTGGCTGCAGCCCCATTTCTGTAATTTTAAGTCTCTTCCATTTTGCCAGCGACTGAACAATTTCCATTTTTTGGCCACCCATGTCGTGAACCTGAAACGAAACAGGTTTTTCAACTCCGTTCAAATCGTCGTTAATTCCCATTCCGGATTTTACAAATAATGGTGCTGTAACACGGGTAAGATTCAGTTCTGTAGAAAGAGCTGTCTGAAAAAAGTCTTTAATGCTTACAATAGCATGCTCAGTTTCTTTTAAACCAAGCTGACTTTTATATTTTGATGGTAACTTTATCATAAAAAGCCTCGTATTCATTTATTTTAACGATTAGGTGTTTTTACATCAATTGCTTATTTATTCGAAGCTGAACTTTATGTGGTCAAACACAAAAATCTACAATATACTTTTAGAAATAAGGTAAAACTATGATTTATTTATGCTTTCTGTTCATTATTTCAAGATTTGTAAATACAAAAAAAGAATACACTACTTTCAGCAAATTTTATTACTATAATCTTGTTCAGGCTACACGTATGCTATGTTGGTGTGCAGGATGCAGTATTCAGTTTACGGGAAAAGAAAAGCTCCCTGAAGGAAAATGTCTTTTTGTTTCCAATCACAGATCAAATTTTGACCCTATGCTTGTATGGCTTAAATGTACTTCACATATGCCTGCCTTTGTAACTAAGGAAGGAAATTTTCATATCCCGATTTTTGGTCGCATGCTCAGAAAATGCTGTTTTCTAAAAATCGATCGGGACAACCCGCGCCAGTCCCTGCTATGCCTTATGAAAGCCGCTGACTACATAAAAAATGATATAGTTTCAATTGGGATTTATCCTGAAGGAACCAGAAATACAAAATATGAAGAAGGTCTTTTACCATTTCATAATGGTGTTTTTAAAATTGCAAAAATGGCAAAAGTTCCGGTTGTAGTTCTTACAGTTTCTGGAACAGAAAAAATCCACAAAAATTTTCCTTTTCGCAGAACAAAAATAAAAATGAATGTTCAGGCTGTTTTAGAAACTGAATACATCTGCAGTCACAAAACAGAAGAAATATCAGGAAAAGTTCAGTCCCTGATGAATGCAGAACTGTACCCGAACATTTCAAAGCCTGTTTCTTTGTAAGGAATCCGCAATGGCAACTTTTACAAAAATCGCTATTCAAAAAACTTTTATAAAACTCCTGAACAGAATGCCCTTAAATCAGATTAGTGTCAGAACCATTGTTGAAGAATGCGGCATAAACAGAAATTCATTTTATTATCACTTTCACGATATTCCATCTCTTCTTACTGAAATCATCCGTAACACAACAGACCAAATTCTGGATAATCACCCCTCAATAGAATCCATAGATGAAGTTGTTCTTGAATTTGTACATTTTGGAATAAAATACCGCAAAGCTTTTATGAATGTTTACAATTCAATGAGTAGGGAACTTTTTGAACAGGAACTTTTAAAAACCTGCGATCAGTTTATGCGCAAATACTTTGATAAACGCACAAAAGATTTGAATATTGAGACAGAAAAAAAAGAACTCGTTATTCTTCTGTATCGTTCTGAGTTTTTCGGACTTATATGTGAATGGCTTATGCGGGGAATGGATGATGACTTTATAGATACTTTCAAAAAAATCCTTTCTCAAAACATAATTACGGAAGCCCATTTTTTGGAAAATAATTAAAGTTTTTAGAGATTTTATTTAGTCATTTTTTTAATTTTGCCTAAATTTCATACATTTTTGCTAATTTGTCTATTTCCTACTCTCTTTTTACCTTTTATATTTTAAAGGTTATCAGACATTACTTTTGTATTGTCAACAAAACTATTTTTGTTTATCAGGGGTAAATTTATGAGACCAGTAAAAATCATTACAGATTCATGCTCAGATCTTTCAAAAGATTTAAGAGAAAAATACGACATTGATTATGCCAGAATGAAAACAGTTTATGACGGACAGGAAACATGGGCAAGTCTTGATTTTGAATACTACACTCCAAAAGAACTTTATGACATTATGCGCAATGGAAAAAGAGTTCTTACAACCCAGGTTCCTACAGAAGAATTTGAACGCGTATTTACAATGTATCTGGAACAAGGTATGGACATTATTTACATCGGCTGCTGTCTTAAACAGTCAGGTTCTGTAAACACAGGGGCGGTTGTAAGAAGAAAGCTTCTTGAAAAATACACAGACGCAAACGTATTCTGTATTGATTCCCTTAATTCTTGTATTGGAGAAGGTATGCTTGCCATCCGTTGTGCAGAATACCGGGATCAGGGACTGGATGCAAAATCTATTTACGAAAAAATCCTTACAGACCGCAAAAAAGTAAATGAATTTGCTACCGTTCATTCATTGGACTGTCTGAAACGTGCCGGAAGAGTTAAAGCGTCTTCTGCTTTCTTTGGAAATCTTTTTGGAGTAAAACCAATTCTCATTGCTGACGTAGAAGGAAATCAGTTCGGCTTTAAAAAAGTTAAAGGCCGAAAAGCTTCTCTTCAAGAAATAGTTTCTCTTATGAAGGAAGCTGTTCTTGAACCGGAAAATCAGACTTGTTACGTTATGCATGCTGACTGTGAAGAAGAAGCAAAAGAACTGGCAGAAATTATTAAAGCCGAAATTCCGTTCAAAGATATCAAATTGGGAATTATTGGACCGATTATTGGAGCTTCAGTTGGACCTGACACTATCGGGCTGTGGGCCTTTGGAAAAGAAGTAACAATCGGAAAATCTGAATAACCATTCCTAAATAAACAAACGATAATCAGTTGGCAGATAATCTTACACTGCCACTTACACGGACAGGAGACAACAATGCTGAACGCCAAAGAACTTGACGGAAAAGACTTCATTAAACTGATTTCAGGTGGAGCAAAGAATCTACGGGCAAATGCAAAGATTGTAAATGATTTGAATGTTTTCCCTATTCCAGACGGTGACACAGGTGAAAATATGTGTATGACTATTGAAGGCGGTGTAAATTCTTTCAAAGATCCTGACGAACCTTCAATAGGAAAAGCTGCAGGGGCTCTTTCGAACGGAATGCTGATGAGTGCCAGAGGAAACTCAGGGGTAATCCTTTCACAACTCTTTGCCGGAATTGCTAAAAGTCTGGAAGGGAAAGATAAAGCTACTCTCCGTGAACTTGGTGAAGCTTTTAGGACAGGTGTTCAGTGCGGGTATAATGCCGTAATAAATCCTACAGAAGGTACAATTCTTACAGTTGCCCGTGAAGCCACTGAATTTGTAAATTCTGAACTGAGTGATGACCTTACTTTGGATGGTTTTGCAAAAGCTTACCTAAAAGAAGCAAAAGAATCCTTGGATAGAACTCCAGAACTGTTAAAAGTTCTAAAAGAAGCTGGAGTTATTGACTCGGGAGGAGCAGGACTATTCTTCATTGCCGAAGGAGTTTATAAAACCCTTCACGGCGAAGAAATTATTTCTGAAGAAATCAAGCAGACATCTTCTGCTCCATTGGGATCTGCAGAACGTCAAAAAGAAGTAGATTTTTCTAAATTTACAGAATTCGATGTAATGAAATTCGGATACTGTACAGAATTTCTTTTAAGACTTCAGACTTCAAAAATTGACATTGAATCCTTTAAAATCGACAGGCTCATAAATTTCCTTAGCACAATGGGAGATTCAATTGTTGCTTTCCAAAACGGAACAATTGTAAAAGTTCACGTTCATACTCTAAAACCAGGTCTTGTGCTGGATCACTGCCAGCAGTTCGGTGAATTCCTCACTCTTAAAATTGAAAACATGACGCTGGAACATAACGAATCCACGGTTGAAAACAGATTCGGAACTGTGCCTCAGGAAACAAACTCCGCCCCAAAAGATTACGCCACAATTACAGTTGCAAATGGAGATGGAATAAAACAAACCTTCAAAGATTTGAGGGCTGATTACATTGTCGACGGAGGACAGACCAAAAATCCTTCTACAGAAGATTTCATTAAAGCGTTTGATGCAGTAAATGCAAAAACAATCTTTGTACTTCCAAATAACGGGAATATCCTTTTGGCCGCACAGCAGGCAGCAAAACTTTACGAAAAATCAGATGTACGTGTTATTGAAAGCAAATCTATTGGTCAGGGCTATGCGGCCCTTACTATGCTTTCATACGACAGCGGCAACACTGACGAAATAGTGCAGAATTTTAATGATTCTATGATTGGAGTTGAAACCGGAGAAGTTACAATTTCTGTTCGTGACGCAAATCTGAACGGAGTCTCTATAAAAGAAAATGATTACATTGGTTTTTCAGGGAAAACAATGCTTGCTTCAGATTCATCAAGAATTGAAACGGCAAAAAAACTTGCAGAATGTCTGAATCCAAATGAACATGAATTCATGATTATCATATATGGAAATGCGGTAAAAAATGATGAAAAAGAAAGTTTTATTACTGACATTAAGTCAAAATATCCAAGAATGGAAATATACGAAATTGATGGCGGACAGGATGTCTACGATTACCTGCTTATCCTTCAATAAATTTAAGAAAAAACTGAACGGCATCGGAGGATCAATTAATGAGCAAACTTGCAATAACACTGCTTTATGTAATTTGTGCACTGGTTCCATATCTAATAGCAGGAGTAAATCCTGCTATTCTTCTGGCAAGGCTGATTTACCACGAAGATATTCGTGAAAAAGGAAGCGGCAACCCTGGATTCACAAACTTTAAACGGGTATACGGAAATAAATATGCATGGTTTGTTTTTATTCTTGATATTTCAAAAGGAGTTTTACTCTGCCTGGCCGCAGGGTATGCCTTCCGTTCAATTACCGGACAGTTTCACTTGGGTGCTGCCTATGCAGGTTTTTTTGCAATGTTAGGGCACTCCTACCCTGTTTGGTATAAATTTAAGGGTGGAAAAGGTTTTTTAGTTGCCTGCTCTGCTATTTGGTTTATGGATTGGAGAGTAGCACTTATAGCAATGTGTATCTTTCTAATTCTTCTTTTTACAGTAAAATACATGTCACTCTGCACAATGATTGCGGCATGGCTCTGCCCTGTAATGCTGGCCTATCCGTTTGGTTTTTACAAACCCATTACAGGAAATGCTTTTAATGCCGAACACATTGGTATGATTTTTATCTGTACAGCTTCTGTTACACTGATGACATGGCGCCACAAAGAAAACATTAAGAGACTTGCAGCCGGAACAGAATCAAAATTCAGCTTAGGCGGGAAAAACAAAAAAACAGAAGAATCAGAAAAAACAGAATCTTCGGAATAAGTTTTCTATCTGCTTTCGTGGGATTCAAATGTCCCATGAAGCTTCTGTTACATCTATTAATTTTTCAAGAACAGCACAAACAGGCGTCTCTATAGCGTGCTTTCTTCCAAGTTCAACAACAGTTCCGCAAAACCATTTATTTTCCGTTCTGCGTTTTGCCTCAACATCCTGAAACATTGAAGTCTTTCCTTTAGGATTGATTGTATCCATTATGTTGATATTATCCTCTGTCATCTGTTCAGTAAGAATAATACCTTCAGCTTTTGCAACTGCTATAACTTCTTTACCAGCCTGTCTAACAACACTTCTAAGTGATTCATTTTGAAATACTCCATAAGGAGCCCTGCATAATGCTGTGGTTGTATTGCAGGTAACATTCATAAGAAATTTCTTCCACTGTTCTACATGAATATCTTCCGGATTTTTATACTTCTGATTTGAAAATTTAAAAAGTGTTTCTATATCTTTTATGCGCTCTGTAACTGAATTATCTTTTTCGCCAAAAACAATTGTCCCAACATCTGAACAATCAATATTATTTCCTTCATGAACAGATGAAAGCCCTACAATAAATCCATAAAGAGTTTTTTCCTCTCCATACACACAGGAAATATCCTTTTCACTCTGAATGCCGTTCAGTAAAGATAGAATTGCTGTATTTTCACCAACAGCATTTTTTATATCGGGAAGAATCTCTGCAAGATGAAGATTCTTTGTTGCAATTATAACTAAATCTGCCTTATGCAAATTTTCTGGAAGCACATAATTAAAGTCCTGGCGGATTCCGTTTATTAGAATCCCATCTTTTTTATAACGGGCAAATCTGTCACCTTTACAAATACATTCAACATTGTCTTTTCCAAGAAATGATTGAAGATTTTTGGCAACCATTGCCCCAACGGCTCCCATTCCAATAATTGCAACTCTACTTATCATTTTTTTGAACCTTATCGGGTCTTAAATTTTTGAATTTATAAACTCTATCAAATCTTCTTTTGGTCTGAAACCTGTAGCAATACCTATAGATTCTCCATTTTTAAGAATGACAACACAAGGAACTCCAATGATTCCGTATTCCGCTGCAAGTTCAGGATTAACATCAACATCAACACTGAAGAATTCAGCCTTTGTTTTCATTTCTTCAGAAACTTCTTCTAAAACTGGAGCCAGCATACGGCATGGACCACACCATGTAGCATTAAAATCAAGAACAGCAACGGCAGCTTTTTTAGCTTCTCCAAGGTCATTATTTATTACGCTTTTTACCATAAAAAAAACTCCTTTAGTTATTAGTCTGTTTCCTCAAAGATAATATCGGATTCTAAATCCGGCAAGATTGTATCTGTATTATTTTCTGTTTCAAGTTTTTCATGATTTGTATCACTTCTTGTCCATTCCTTAAACTTAAACCCAAGTTTTAAAATCCATGTTGCTACAACAGAACCTATAAGGCACAGAAAAAAAGCTATAAATCCTTTGACTACTGTTTTACCAGCACCATCCTGTTTTCTTATTTTTTTTATAAATGCAATTACAAGATATACAGTAAGGCAAACAATTGAGGCCGAAATTAAAATTAAATCTACAGTAAGAATTATCACTTCAAAAATATTCATTTATATATGATTTTATACTTTTTCTTTTTAATTTCATAGCAAAAAAGAGTATAATAATTTTATGACGCTTGAAGAAATTTTTGAGCTTTTATCAAAGACAAAGCCGCTTCCGAATGATATCAATTCCTTTCTAAATGATTTTACCCAGGGAGATGTATATTCCTTTTTATGTGCAGAATTCGGATACGAAGTAAAAACCTCTGAAGATTTAAAAACCATATCTGAAAAATTAGATTCAGCATATCAGAAAGCACTTGAAAATTTATCAAAAGAAAACTACATAGAATCTGCCGTGCTTAACACCATAAAAGAAGACGCCTTTTCAAAATCTTTTGATGAAAAAATAATACGGGAAGCAATTCGGCTTGGCTTTTATCCAATGTCAACTGAAATTAAATATGCCTCTCTGCTTTCGGTTCGTTACCACAACATAAAATGCATTATCACTTTTGAAAATTTTCGTATTCCCAAAAACACAAAGAAATACATACAAGATAAATTTTCTAACTGCACACTAACCTTTAATAAAGCTTATGACCTTGTAATAGAAAACCTTTTGAAAGCATATCCTTGTAACTGGCTTTGTCCTGAACTTCTTTCTGCATTTAATAACATCCACAATAATCCTGATAATTTTATAAGTATTGATTCAGTTGAAATATGGAGAGACGGAAATCTTATTGCAGGAGAACTGGGATTTATAACAGGAAATACTTATGCCTCTTTAACAGGCTTTCATAATGAAGATGATTCTGGAACTGTTCAAATGGCAGTACTCGGGTTATTGTTAAAAGAATTGGGTTTTATGTACTGGGATCTTGGTATGTCAATTCCATACAAATACCGGTACGGAGCTTTGGAATATAATAAAAAAGAACAGTATGATTTATGGGCAAAACGAAATCCAAACCGAATAGAATTTCCCCAAAATATAATCCCACTCAATAAGTTTTTAGAAAAAGATTTTCCTACTGAATGCAAAGAAATCAATAAAACACAACTTATGAAATTTTCAGAACCTGGAACAGAATATGCCTGTTATGGACGACAAATATGTAGAATTACGGAATTCTTAAATCTTCAAATTTTATATTCAGCATATATGCAGGGGGTCTTTCCCTGGTTCAATGAAGATGAAGGTGAAGATGTAGTCTGGTACTCAACCAATCCTCGTTTTATTCTTATGAGTGAAGATTTTCATTGTCCAAAATCCCTAAAAAAAACAATGAAAAAATCACCTTATAAATACACTATGGATAAGTGTTTCCAGCGAGTTATGGAAGAATGCCGTAATATGAAACGTGACCAGAAAGGAACCTGGATTGGTAAAAAAATGATAGAAACTTACACCAAATTTCACAAAGCAGGATATGCTCACAGTTTTGAAGTCTGGCACAATGAAAAACTTGCAGGTGGTTTTTATGGTGTATTAATTGGCAGTATATTCTTTGGGGAAAGTATGTTTACCTGTGAAAGCAACAGTTCAAAAACAGCTTTTGCATTCTTTATGGAAGCCTTCAAAGAATGTGGCGGCATTATTGTAGACAGTCAGAGTTACACAGATAACATTGCCCGCTATGGAGGAAAGAACATAAGCCGCGATGCATTTTTAAGAATTGAACAGTCCGCACTTTATACTCCCTTAAAAAAAGATTTGAAAGAAGAATTTTTAAGCATTGCAAACCATTCAAAAAAATAGCTATTTCTTTACAAAGAAATATAAATCAGCTTGAAAAGCAAAATAAATTAAGCATTATTTAATATCTTTAGTATAATTAAAGTAGATAGATTTTTATAAATATTATATAATGGGAATAATAGTATTATCATGCTAATTATAAAAACAAATAAATTAGAGGTGTAGAAATGGGAAACAACTATTTCAATTCAATTCCTTGGCGTGCAGCACGTCTTCAGCTTGGACACTGCCGCTCAATGGCTAAAGAAGAGTTTGCTGATGGAGTTAACGCTCTTAAAGGCAAAAAAATCGTAATCGTAGGATGTGGTGCTCAGGGTTTGAACCAGGGTCTATGTCTTCGCGCTGCAGGGCTTGATGTATCTTATGCTCTCCGCGAATCTGCCATTACAGAAAAGCGCCAGTCCTGGAAAAACGCTACAGAAAACGGATTCAAATGCGGTACTTATGATGAAATGATCCCAACAGCTGACCTTGTTGGAAACCTTACTCCGGACAAGCAGCACACTCCTGTAATCACAGAAGTTATGTCAAAAATGAAACAAGG
>JABUUX010000139.1 GCA_021442965.1 Treponema sp. | reverse complement strand
CCACGGCTCGCGCCACTACCACCTCAAAGTAGCGTGTCTACCAATTCCACCACCCCCGCAGAATTGAATATATACTATTGAAATCGTCATAAAGTGTCAATAGTCTTTGACACTTTATAACTCAATTTATGCTGCCAGATAATCTTCCAGGCGGCGGCTTCTAACCGGCTGTCTCATTCTGGAAATAGCACCTTTTTCAATCTGGCGGATGCGTTCTTTTGTAAGACTGCATTCATCCCCTACTTCTTTTAGTGACATAGGTTTGTAACCAGAAAGACCGTAGCGCATACGAATAATTTTTTCTTCATTAGGGCGAAGAGTTCCCAAAACTTCAGAAATATCATCTTTCATATTATTTTCTTCAGCAATCAACTCAGGATTTGTATGAAGAGTATCTTCTACAAAATCACCGAACAGAGAACTTTCATCTCCCGAACCATTACCAACCGGTGCATCAAGAGAAACCATTTCACGGGAAATATTTATCATTTCTCGAACATGTGAAGAATCCATATTAAGCATTGAAGCAATTTCTTCAAATTCTTCTGCCTCGGACATATTTCCAGTTAGTTCTTTTCTGGCATGTTCAATCTGAACAAGTTCATTAGCACGATTCATAGGCAGGCGAATAGCACGGCTTTTTTCACAAATTGCTTTCATAATACTCTGGCGAATCCACCAGACAGCATAAGAAATAAAATGATATCCTTTTGAAACATCGTATTTTTCAATTGCAGAAAGAAGTCCAAGGTTTCCTTCACTTATAAGATCAGTCAGTTCAAGACCGCTGTTCTGAAACTTTTTTGCTACATTTACAACAAAACGAAGATTTGCATTTACAAGTCTGTCACGTGCAGCCTTATCACCAGCCTGAGCTTTTTTTGCAAGTTCACACTCCTGTTCATAAGAAAGAAGGGGTACTTTGTTTATTTCCTTAAGATAAATCCCCAAAACATTTGCGTCATTCATGCAAGCCTCCTATATTAAATCCGCATAACGGAATAATTTATGATTTTGTTTTACATTATATTTATAGCAAGTACTATGCCAAAACCTACATTTCTTACATCATTTTGCAAAAATTAATAAAATAATTTTAAAAAAGACTTTTTGAACAGATTGTTATAGAAACTGATGAAAATAAATGTGAGAAATATGTAGATTACCACCTGCCCAAATATATTTTTGTGTCATTTTGATACACCTAAATAAAATAAATAATTAAATGTATCATTTTGACATTTCTACTTGCCGAAAAACTTCTTTTTTATTAATTTTTAAAGCAAAGAATTACAAACATCCTCCTTACGAGGAGTAATAATAGGAGATAAAATGAAAATTACACCATTAGCAGACAGAGTTCTGGTAAAAAATGACAAGGCAGAAACAAAAACAGCTGGCGGACTTATTATCCCTGATGCAGCTCAGGAAAAAACAATGACTGCAAAAGTAATTGCAGTTGGAGAAGGAACTGCAGACGTTAAAATGACAGTAAAAGTTGGCGACAGAATTATGTATGACAAATACTCTGGAACACAGCTTAAAATTGATGGTGAAGATCATCTTATTCTTAAAATGAATGATGTAATTGCTATCGTTGAATAAAAGCTTAAAGCCAACTCAAAAATCAAAGGCTGCGTGAATCATTTGGGTTCATACAGCTTTTTTTTTGCAGGAACAAAAGCCAGAAACAAAAGCGCTGCAAAATACGGGACGGCATTCATTGCAGTAGAAGGCAGAATGGCCTGAAGATTTATTCCAAAATAATCTGCTGCACAGAAAACACAAACAGAAAGTGTAACCCACAAAACTTTTTTACGCCCTAAAAATACTGCAGCCAGAGCAATCCATCCCCTTCCCGCAGAAATATTTGGAACAAAAGAATTAATTCTTACAGCAAGAATCCCGCCTGCCAGCGCACAAAAAAAAGCAGTAATACCCCAGGCATATATCCGTAAACTTGAAGGACTTATACCTTTTACTTCCAGAACATCAGAATCACTGCCTGTAATCCGAAGATAAAGCCCGTGTGGTGTTTTAAAAAGAAAGCACATTGAAAGTATAACTATAAATAAGGCCAGAATAAGAATGACTGTTTTTGCATGAGTCACGTTCTGAACAAGAGGATTTTCTACAAGAACTCCGCGAGTCTTAAATAGTAAAGATGAAAAAACTGAACACAAAGATGAGAATAAAAGATTCAATGCAGTAGCAGACAAAAAAGGATTCATTTTTGTTTTTTCTGTAATCCACGCAAAACCTAAAACAGAAACAGTGCACACAAAACAGGAAGCAAAAACACCAGCCACAGCATTACCTGAATAAACAGTAAACGCATAAGAAAGAAAAGCCCCAAAATTAATTACACCGTCAGCAAAAACTGCAAGAACTCCGGCAAACTCAGAAAAAAGCGCTCCTAAAGAAGAAAGAATTAAAGGGACAGAAGAATATAAAATATCCGACATCATTTTCTTTTTCCCCAAAATGCTTTCTGAATTTTACCGGTATAATTTTTAAAAAAATCTGAAGAAACAAACGCAGAAACCAGAACTATAACAAACATTACCAAAGCCTGAATCAAAGAAGCTATATCAAAACCAAAATTATGAAGGAGTGCATATTGTCCGGCTCCTGTATTTAATCCCGCAATCAATAATGCTGCAGGAATTATAAGTAGAGGATTTGAAACTGCTATAAGGGCTACAGAAAGTGCATTCCATCCGTATCCCGAATAAAATCCTGAATGGCAGGTAAAATAAGTCCCTGCTACAGCAAACATTCCTGTAACTCCGTGCATAAAACCCGAAACACAAACCGAAAAATAATCAGCAGATGCAGAACTGAATCCTTTATAAACTGCAAAATTTTCTGATATGCCGAAAACACAAATTTCTTTTCCAAAAAATGATTTTTTTATAAAGAAATAAAACAGAATACAAAACAAAACTGCAACAAAAGCACTTCCATTCAAAACAGAAGGTTTTAAAATGGAACGAAAGCGGTAAACTTCTGGTACAAAAGCTGTTGCTAAAAGATTGTTTCCAAGCCCTCTAAAAGGTCCTGCTATTAAAGAATCTATTACAGGGATTATAAATGAAGACATCAAAAATGAAGAAAGAAGCACTTCTACACCTCTGAACCTTTTCATAAGGACCGAAACTAAAGAAAGAATACCAGCAGTTATTCCGGAGACAAAAAAACAAATAAGCCAGGCAATAACTGCCGGAATACCATTTCCTTCATTCATGCTTCCAAGAAAAACAAAAAGAACAGCAGAAGAAAAACCTCCGGCATAAACCTGCCCTTCACCGCCAAGATTAAAATGTCCGGCTTTCATAGAAATTAAAGCACCGCAGGCGGCAAGACTTAAAAGCGATGCCTGATTTAAAATTGAACCTAAGATATAAATATTCATAAATTAATAATTTTTACTCCACTCTGTTCTGCTTCCAAAAGTCGTTTTCTAAGTCGTTCACATGAAACTGAATCAAGCCCCTGATAACCGTCTTCAATATAAACAACTTCAGGATTTCCCCAAAGCTCACGTTCAAGAATTAACCTTTGGAGCATTCCTCCGGAAAGAGACCGTGCTTTTTCAAAAGGTTTTATATTTACTCCAGACTTATTTATTAACTCTGCTGCATGAAGTTTCCAGTTCCCTTCATACCCCATACAAAGAAGTTGTTCCACCGTCAGGTTAGGATTTGAAGCAAGATATGTTCTGTCTGACGGTATAATTCCCACTCTGCTTCCATTATGTTTTTTTCTTAAAGCCATACATTTTTCTGCTGAAAGAATTTCCTTTTTTTCTAAACGCAACACTTCATCACTT
This sequence comes from Treponema sp., assembly GCA_021442965.1. The sequence continues at coordinate 14,164 of JABUUX010000139.1, read as the reverse complement.
AGTTCTGGTTCTGAAGTTTCTGGCAATAAAACACTTCCTTCATTAAGGTACACATAATCAGAACAAAAACTCAAATCTTTTTTTTTGTGAGTTATTACAATAATATTCATCCCTTCTTTGGAAAGTTTTTTTAGAAATAAAAATAAGGCTTCCGATTCTTTATCGTCCAGTAAGGCAGTAGGTTCATCCAAAATCAATACACTTGGATTTCTTAAAAGTGCTGAGTTCAGAGCAACATAAAACCTTTGAGAAGGTAAAAGCGTTCGTGCTTTTGCCTTAAGATTTATATTGTCAAAAAAAACAAGCTCCGTTCTGGAAAAACTTTTATAAAAAAATCTGCGATTTAATTTTAAGTTTTCTTCTACAGATAAACTGTCAGAAAGATAAGGTCTTTGATATACACATGCAATTTTATGCTTAAGAGAATCTTTGGGAGAATTAAATACAACAGGAAAATCATCCAGTAATATTTTACCAGAATGCGGTTTTATGGCTCCTGAAAGAATTTTCATAAGTGAAGATTTACCGGCTCCGTTTTCTCCAAGCAGTGCATGAATTTTACCGGAAGTAAATTCAAGATTCACACCTTTCAGTACTTCCTTGTAGGAAAAACTTAGCCTTATGTCTTTAAGAGTAACGTTCACTTATTTTTATCTTCCTTCTATAACTCTGCGCATTTTAACACGAACCTCTTCCGGCACAGAAGAAATATATAAAGGGTCATCTTCAATAAACTTTACAAATCCTTCTTTTATGCCAACAGAGTCAGCATTTCCCCATGGAACATTATTTGCAAAAAATAAATCAGTAACCTGTTCTGCCATCTTATCCTGTAGAATTACAGAACTTGAAATTACAGTTCCCGGAGCTTTGCTAAATCCGTTTGAATCAAACCAGCAGATATAAGTTCCATTATTTACAGCTGAAGCAATTACACCTTGAGAAGCTCCCCCACAAATAGGAAGGATTACATCAACTCCATTTTTTATTAAGTTATCAGAAATCTCCATTCCCTTATTTGCGTCATACCAGTTCCCCACAATACGGAAATCACAGGAGGTACCAGAAAAAGCCTCTTCTGCTCCTTTTACAAAATTCGGATGAAGAACATCATTCATTACAGGATATTCCTGAGCCGCAATAAGACCAATTTTATGAGATTCTGACATAAGTGCTGCTATATACCCTGCAAGATAAGCAGCATCACTTTGGTCATAACTTACTGTATATACATTTTCATTTCCTAAAAGATATCCGTCTAAGAGAATAAATTTCTGAATAGGAAATTGCTTTGTAATCGGCTCAACAAGTTCGGGAATAGAAGGATTTGAAGAAATAATAACATCATATTTTCCGGAAGCACAAAGAGATGTAATTTTAGGCCCCCACTCTGACTGAGAAGGCCCGGCTTCCATAATAAAAAGTTCCGCCTGTTCCTCTTCTGACTTTCCGCTGTTATATTTATTTACCGAATTCTGAACCCCTTGTGCTAAAAGCTCATAAATAGGGCTTCCATCCATAATTCCAGGAATAAAAACTGCAACCGATTTTTTTTCAGTTTTTTTACTGCAACCAGAAAGCACCAGAACTGAAAATGCTAAAACAAAAACAAATATTTTTTTCATAAGCAAGTATTACACTCCATTTTTACTATTTACCATCAATATAGTTTTATATAAAACTAAAGTCAATATAGTTTTATATAAAACTATTTAAATTTCTTTCATTATTATGCTATACTTTCAGCATGGAACTTAAAGAAACAGGAAAAAGCATTTCAAAAATCTCTCACATACATTCTATGGCTCAGGATTTTCTTACCAAAAGACTTTCAGAAAACGGGCTTGAAAATTTGGCAAGTTCACACGGTAATATTCTTTTTCAACTGTCTCTTGTGCCCTCTTTAAAAATGAATGAACTTTCCCAAAAAATTAACCGCGATAAATCTACCACAACTGTTCTTGTTCAAAAGCTCATAAATGCAGGACTTGTAGACTCAAAAGCGTCAAACGATGATAAAAGAATCAGAATTATTACCCTTACAGAAAAGGGATTGGAATACAATAAAAAAACCGCAGAGATTTCTAAAGAGCTGGTTTCTACGTTTTACAAAGGCTTCTCAAAAGAAGAAACAGAACTGTTCTACTCTTTTTTACTGCGGGCAGAAGAAAACTTCAATTAATATTTTTTTTGCATTGAATTTATAGAAATTTATTATTAAATTTAAGTCTATGTTTGGATTTTTAATAAAGAAAAGTTTTTGCGACAGCTGGGACAATCTTTTTCTGGAACTGATTGTAAACAGCATTTTTGTACTTACTACGGCAGCCTGCGGACTTCTTGGAAGCTGGCTTATTACAAGTGGCAGAATAGAAGCACTACCTGCCTGGCTTCAGTATGTTATCTTTGGAGCTGCTCTTACGCTCTTCTTTATCTTCTACTCGGTTATTGCCATGAGTTTTGGAGAAGTAGCTGCAGAAATTGCAGATTTTAACGGAACGCACATACTGGATTTTTTCAAAAATATTCCACATGTTCTTAAAGATGCATGTCTTTTTGGGCTACTTAATGCAGGAATCACTATTGTTTCCTTTATAGGTATTCCATGGTATTTTACACAAGGAACATATTTCTATTTCTTCTTAGGCGGTGTTTTCTTATGGGTTTATATTTTTGTAATCCTTGCTTTCCAATGGTTCATTCCTATCCGTTCCCTTATGAAAAACAGCTTCAAAAAATGTCTTAAAAAATGTTTCATTCTTACATTGGATAACACAATATTTACTATAGGCATGGCACTTTACTCTCTTATAATGATTATTTGTTCTGTTATTTTTATGGGACTTATTCCAAGCCTTGCCGGTATTCAAATGGCGTGTACAGATGCCTTAAGACTCAGACTTTATAAATACGATTACCTTGAACTTCACCCGGAACTTCAAACTAAAAGAGACAGAAGAAAGATTCCTTGGGAAGAATTAATTTACGAAGACCGTGAAACTCTGGGGCCTAGAAAATTAAAAAGTTTTATTTTCCCTTGGAAAGAATAAAATTTTATAATTAAGCTTCATACATAATTTCAAGACATAAACAAAATGGGCTGGCTTCTGAAAAATGAAGCCAGCCCATTTTTAGTTTACCTTATATCAAATCAAATTCTATTTTTCAAGAATAAATTCAACACGTCGGTTCTTCCAGTTATTGTCTTTATCCTGAGGATCTGCAACAGGTTCCGTACCGCCCTTTCCAAGAGTACTGATACTTCCGGCACTTACACCCTTCTTAACAAGGTAAGCCTTAATAGCATCGGCACGTTCTTTAGAAAGAGGAACAAGAGCACGTCCCCAAACATTCAGATTGTCAACTGTTTCTTCATCCAGATTATCTGTAACTCTGTTTGCATGACCTACAACAGTAACTTTATAATCCTTGAACTTTTTAAGAATATCAGAAATACGGTTCAAAATTTGAACATTCTTAACAACCTGTTCTTCGGTTAGGTTTTTCTGAGCTTTCTGGAATTCGCTTGAATCTGAAAGGAAGATGATTGATGGAACAGCCATCTTCAAAACATTTCCTTCACGGATAACAAGAACATCAACCGGAACAAATCCTGTTACTCTTGATGTCATTCCAAGATCATCTGTTACCGTAAATTCATACGGATAATCCATAGCAGACTGAACAGATTCTGCTTTTCCCTGAGCATTTTTCTGAACATTACTTAAACCGTCCCAAATGATTCTTTCCTTAATCTGAGACTTACCGTTTGTAACCCAGAAAGGCTTATTTTTAGGATCGTAAATTGTAAATGACCAGTTATGAATCTTTGATTTTGTATTAGCAGAAAGTCTGATAAACAAATCATCATCAACACCATCATTATCAGGGCTGAAGTATTCTGAACCAGAAGAAGATGAAATATTTACTTCAAGGACTGGAGCAGTTGCTGTACAGATGAACGGAGTTGAAACAACGCTTACACGATTACCTTTCTTATATGCAACAGACAAAGTTCCCGTAAATGTTCCTTCACATACTTTTCCGTTTTCATCATATCCGTCCCAAGTAATGCGGGCTGGAAGATCTGCACTGTCTTTTTCTGACCAAGAACGAACAGATGCACCGTCTTCTTTTCTGATATCAAATTTCCAGCTTACAATTTTTTCAGATACAGAAGCTTTGATATTGAAAATCTGAGTATCCGAATTACCATCCCCATTAGGAGAAATTCCTTCTTTTTCTGTAATCAGATAAACTTTTGTTTCTCTATTATCCAAAGTAAGGTTTGTAATTTCTGCTTTGAAAGAGTTTCCGGCTTCATCGGTTGCGCTGAATACAATTGAATAAACTCCATCCTTACAAATGTTTCCGGATTCATCTGTTCCATCCCATTCAAAGTCTTTAATTTTTCCGTTCCATGTATATTTCTTTACAGTATTCTTTGAAGAATCTTTTACTTCAGCAACCCAAAGTTTTTCTTCAGAACAAGCTGTAATTGTTACAGGAATAACGTCTTGATTTCCATCACCATCCGGAGAGAAATCTGTCCACTGACATTCTGCTTTCATAACTGGAGGAATTGTATCCAAAACAAATTTTCCTGTTGTAGAAGAAGAAACAGAATGATTTCTCAGCTCAATTTCGATTGAAGCAAAGTAATTTCCATCATCACAAATTTTTCCTGCTTTGTTTTTTCCATCCCACACAAAAGAATCAGGGAAAGAAATTGATTTAGCAGAACCTTTTGTTCCGGAAGACTTTTCATATACAACTTTATTTTCTTTATCAAAAATCTGGAAATTGTAATAAGCAATATCAGATTCCCCGCTTACGCATGTAAAGGAAATTGTATCTTTAACTTTATCTCCGTTTGGAGAGAAAGCACTGTCATTTACAGCAAGAAGAACAGAAGCTTCTGCAGTACTGAATTCAAAAGTATCAGAAGAAATATTAGCTGAGTTTCCAGCAAGATCCGTTGCTGTAAGAACAAAGGAATATTTTTTATCAGACTTTGCAAGTTTTCCGTCATCGCGAATTCCGTTCCAAGAAACAGAAGACGGCAGGAAATCCATAAAGTTGAATTCTTTTTCTACACTACCAGTTTCAGAAACAATCTTTCCTTTCCAATTCAGAACAGGAGCATTTTCCTTAGCTGCAGGAGCAATCATAATTCCTATAGATGGAACATTTGAAGAACCAAAAGCTTTATCTGTAAGACTTAAGTTTACAGATGGTTTCTTTGTATCAAGCACAATAACAGGAGACGTTACCATTGGTGGAACATAGCCGTTCAGATATGCAGCCTCAATGTGAGCCTGATACTTGCCGTCAGCTAATAGTTTTCCGTTATCTCCTTTTCCGTCAAAAACGATTGATTCTGGAGGAAGTTCTCCGTCTTTTACACTTGAGTAACTGCGAACAACTTTATCTTTTTCATCTACGATTGTTACAGACCAAGAAGTAAGTTTATTTCCTGTTTTTTCATCCGGTAAAGGAATTGAGAGTTTAAATGATACTGAAGATTTTTTACTTTCTGTCCCTGGAGAAAAATAACGACTTCCATCAATAAAAATATTAATAGAAGGTTTATCTGCGCTAAAAATTATATTCTGAATTGATGTGTATGGAGCCTTATTGCCTGCTCTGTCTGTAGCTGTAATTTCGTAAGAATAAACACCATCTGGAATCTGATTTCCCTCATCATCTGTTCCGTACCATACAAAATCTGCAGGTTCTGAATTTTCCCATGTTACAGTTTTAATTACCTCACCTCTTACAGTTTTAAAGGTACCATACCACATATCTTCTTTAGATCCAGACTGAGTAATTCTAAAACTTGATTTTGCACCTTCACCAAAAATCTTATCTGTTGGCTGTGCAAGTTCTACTTCTGGAGCTACCGTATCCACTACTACGCTGTATTCTTTTGTACGTCCTTCATTTCCGTTGTCATCTGTGGCTGTAAAATAGTAATAGTAAATTCCGTCCGGTGCAGTTTCTCCAGAATCCATTACACCGTTCCAAGATACAGTATCAGGAATTGTTACTCCTTCCTTTACAGAAAAAAGCTGCTTAAAGAAAGATTTGAATCCTACTTTTTCTGGAAGCGCATTTTTATTTCCAATTGTTCTAACAACATTATGATTTTCATCCTGAATAATAAGAGCCCAGGAAGCTACATAACGTTTATCTGATATTCGAAGCGGAATTACAAGTTCATCCTGAACTCCATCATTATTTGGAGAAATGTATTTTACCTTCCCTGTTGCTCCCGCAAAAAATGTTACAAAAGAAAAAACAAATAATGCAGAAAGAATTATCTTTTTCATATATTACTCCTCATCCTCGTCAAACCAAATCATAATTACAGGTGGAGTTTCATCTTTTAAGCCAAGAGAAAGATTTAATTCTCCAGAAACAGCATGCACATCAGAGTACATATTTTTCCAGGCACCACCAACAGTCATTTCACTTTCATTCCAGTCACGGCTTGCAAGATACGCATTATCACTAACATTGAATTTAAACTTAAAGAAAAATCCAACTGAAGGCATTATATTCAAATTTCCGTTTACAGTTTCAACAAGATTGAATTTATCTGCTACGCTTATAGTAAATGAATCCTTTATTATAAGCTGAAGTCCGGCATCCATAAGAAGATTGGTAAAGCATGGAGTTGAAACATCAAAAGAAGCTCCCACCTTTATTACATCATTTGAAAAAAGCAGCCCCGCAACTCCTGTCCTGATAGTTGCAAAGCCAGGATACCCGTCAAAAAATTCTGAATCATCAGCCGGGTTAAAGTTCTTTCCAAGGTTCAAAATAGAAACGCCATATCTGAAATCTTTAATAAAACCAAGATTTGGGATTGTATAAACCATGCCTATATTTCCAGAAAGAGCCCAGTCCTTTGTAGGTCCCCATTCAAAGCCACCGTTAATTCCAAGTCCAATAGCAAGACGTTCTGATATTTCTTTGGATAAAGCGGCTTTTAAACTGGCACTGTTACTTAGTCCCATTTTATTTGTATTTGGGAAAGTACCATTCAAATATCCTGAAAAAACAGCCCACTTAAAAGGAATTGTAATACCGGTTTGAACTGCACTTCCAAAAGACTGACTGTCACCAACTGTAACAAGAGCAGTATATCCTGCATTAAGACCTACACGCTGATCGCGACCATTAAGAGCCGGATTGATTGTTATACTGGTAGGATTAACAAAATAAACTCCTCCACCAGCAACAGACGAACCATAAGACAGACTGAACGGGCTTGATAAATCAAAAAGATTTTCTCCCCCCACTGCCGGAGTTACTGCAGTTGCGGCTGAGACTGTAAAGATAACAGCACAAACTGCTAAAAATGATTTTTTAAACATATACCCTCCATAAATCGAGTAACCAAAATAAAAATGAACATTTGATAACAAACTAAAATGGAAATCCTGCTGATTATCAAAAGTTACTCAAAGTATACAAAAAGACAAGAAAAATTGAAATAAACCATTCAATTGAAAAAAAACACTCTATTTTATAGAATACAGAATTATGGATTTAATTAAAAAACTTGATGAATGCGAAGCACGTTTTAAAGAAGTTTCAGAAATGGTAATGGATCCTAATCTTGTACGGGATCAGAAAAAATACAAAGAAGTTATGCGCGAAAACGGATATCTTTCGGAAGTATGTGAACTTTACAACGAATACAAAAAATGTCTTTCAGGAATTAAAGATGCCACAGAAATGATTACAATGGAAGATGATGTGGATATGAAAGAAATGGCTAGGGAAGAACTTAAATCTCTTGAAGAACTTCAGCCAAAACTTGAAGACCAGATTAAATTAAAACTTATTCCCCCAGATCCTTTGGATGAAAAAAACATCATCCTTGAAATTCGTTCTGCAGCCGGAGGAGATGAGGCTTCTCTTTTTGTACGCGACCTTTGGGAAATGTATACTCATCTGGCAGAACGCCGTGGCTGGAAAACAGAAACTATGGAAGCTCAGGAAACAGAAGTCGGCGGTTTCAACAAAATTGTAACTTCAATTTCAGGTAAATTCGTATATGGAGCTCTTCGCTGGGAATCAGGAGTTCACCGTGTTCAGCGTGTTCCTGCAACAGAAAGTCAGGGAAGACTCCAGACTTCAACTGTTACAGTTGCCGTTCTGCCGGAAGCTGAAGAAACAGAAATTGAAATCAAACCGGGAGACGTTCGCATAGACGTAATGCGTGCAGGCGGTCCTGGAGGTCAGTGTGTTAATACAACCGACTCTGCAGTTCGATTGACTCATATTCCAACCGGTCTTGTTGTTATTCAGCAGGATGAAAAATCACAGATAAAAAACAAAGAAAAAGCCTTCCGTGTTCTTCGTGCCAGACTTTTTGAACTGGAAGAAAGCAAGAAACAGGCAGAAAGAGCCGCCACAAGATCAAGTATGGTAGGTTCCGGTGCCAGATCTGAAAAAATCCGTACTTACAATTACCCTCAGGACAGAATTACAGACCACCGCATTAATTACAGCCAGCACAATCTGCCGGGCTTTATGATGGGCGATATGGATGACATGCTGGATGCTTTGAACGTTTACGCAAAAGAAGAACAGTTGCAGTCTCTTTAACGTTTTACTTCAAACACTTGGAACAAACCAGATAGGTATTTTCTTCAATCTGAAGCCAGGTTGAAGAAACCTTCTCTGTTTTACCGTTCAGTAAAATTGAATATTCCAGATTTGGAATTTTATCATTTGCCTGAATACCTTTAACATATTCCATATCCATAAACTTTGCCAGTTTCTTTTTATCGTCTTCAACTACGTATTTTTTTATCCATGATGTAAGACCTTCGGACATAACAAGAGCCGGAGAATCTTTGGACGTTGGATGAAGATGTGAATTTAAAATACGAAGCGTATCTTTTCTATAATCAATTTCAAAAGTTTCATCGTATACGTTAGTAAGAATATTTCCAAACTTATTTATATCCCCTTCTATCTGCTGTGTCATATCAAACATTATTACTGTAAAACGAATACCTGTATCTTCATAAGAAATGGCACCCTGTTGAAAACACAAAAGCTTCAAGCCATTCTTCTTTTCCATTTTTACTCTAAAAGCAAATGATGTTTTCTTTTCTCTGATGTACCGTAAAAAATTAATGCGCATTTTTTGAAATTCGCCCGGAGCGTAAATGGCCTGAAAATTATGAGCAAATACTTCCTTAAGTTCTTCCAGATTATTGTATCCAAGCATATTCAAAGAGGATTTATTTGCAAAAGCAAGAGAAACTTCATCGTTTTTGAAAACTGCCGACATTATTCCACATGTAACATTATCCATGATGGTCATCAAATCCATATTCATGCGGGTGTTTTCATTAACAAGTCTCATGTTTTCAGAAATATTATCTATGGCTACATAAAAAATATCACTGTCGCCGGCAGTAGCAAGATACCTTGCACGGTTTCGTGTCCAATATCGCTTTAAGTTCGGTTTTAAAGCCTCATAATGAATAATGCAAGAAGCCTCGGAACCGCTCATCTTTGATGTATCAAGCATAATACGGAATACTTGTTCATACTTTGGAGCCATACGTCCAAGGCAGCCGTGTTCTACCCTGTCATATTCATCACGAGTAATTCCTATTGTGTCAAAGAATTTATCATTTATTCTGATAGCCTCAAGTTTACCGTGACATAACTCTACAATGGCAGCACCACCTACAAAACTGTTAAACAAAAGTGCGTTCTGAGTTTTAACATTCAGAAAATCAACTGCATTAGCAAGGTCTTCTGAAATATTATCCTCTTCAACCATTTCCAAATCTGAAGCTTCCATTAGGACTAAAAATTCATCTTCTGGAATAGGGCGGCTAAAAAGATATCCCTGCATTAAATAGCAGCCTATACTTTTTAAGAATTCTGCCTGTTCCAGTTTTTCAATTCCTTCTGCAATTACCGGAAGATTCAGCCAGGAGGCCATGCGAACTATTGAAGTAAGAATACTGCCACCGCGATTATTTGTTCCGCTGGAAGCAAGGAATTTTAAATCAAGTTTTAAAATATCAACCGGAACATCTTTTAGTGTATTAAGAGAGGAATAACCGCTTCCAAAGTCATCCATTTCAATGGTAAAACCATACTGCTTCAGTTTATCTACAACTTTTATCAACTGGGATGGATCTTCCATATATGCCGATTCTGTTATTTCAAGTCTAAGAAATTCCGGAAGAATGTCATATTTTTTTGTAAGTCCAAAAAGATAATTGCACAGCCCCGGATTATAAATATCACGACGGGAAATATTAACAGAAACCGGAACCACCTGAAATTTATTATCTATCCACTGACGGATTGATTTACAAACCTCTTCCCAAATATACTCGTCAAGGCGGCAGATTAATCCGTTCTGTTCAAAAATCGGAATAAAATTAGCTGGGGAAAGCATCCCTTTTACAGGATGATTCCACCTGACTAATGCTTCAGCTCCCATCATTTTACCTGTGGCATAATTATACTGAGGCTGAAAATAAATCATAAACTCATGATTCTGAAGTGCCACACCAATATCTGTAATCAGTTCCTGTTCTTCCATCAACTGACCGCGCATTGAATCATCATAATAGGCAATACGGTGTTCAAAATCATTCTTAATAGACTTCATAGCCAGAAGAGCTCTGTCACACATTAAAGGAACACTCAGGTTGGTATCTGTGATTCGGTAAACCCCCATTCTGACAATAAACTCAAAATCGGTGCGGTAAAAAGAAAGCTGTTCTGAAATATATTTTTGAACTGCCGGACCTGAAAACATCTGTTCTTCCATGCACATTACAAAATGATCTGAAACCCAGTGTCCGTATGTAACTGACTGGAATCCTTTTGCAATATATGCCTGACCGATAGCTCTTAGAAGATCATCACCCGCCTTTACTCCAAAAGTGTCATTGTAAATTTTAAACCGGTCTATATCCCATCTTACAAGAATATATTTTTTTTCGGGATTTGAGCGAATCATTTCTTCTGTGCGCCGGCTAAAAGCTTCACGATTAAAAATTCCTGTTTCTTTATCAATTTCTGCCAGTTGAAGAAGTTTTAAACGATTTTCATCTTCCTGCTTTTTTAGAAAATCCATTTCAATCTTATATCTTGTTTGATAAATTGAAACCAGATTTTTTATTCTGAGTGCGGCGGTTTTTTTATTTGAAGGAATATTTACAAAAGTTCCTGCAAATCCCCGTTCAAGAGTTATATATTCAACATCTTCTCCCTGCTGTGAACAAGCAATAACAGGATTTACACCTAAAATAGGTTCTATGCGGAACAGTTCTATAAGTTTATCAATTTCATTGTGTCCTTCATTAAGAAGAACATCTGCGTTAACTGCAATAAGAACCAGGGAATCTTTGTCTTTTAGAAAAGGAACCATCCCTTCCGGAGAATTAAACTGTGCAATTTCACAATTCAAATCTGGAATTGTATTTAGAAAACTTAAAATTTCACCCGGAAGGTTTAAAGCCGCTAAAATAATTTTTGCAGAATCTCTCATAGACTCCCATTGAATCAAGAACTAAATAATATGTTCTTTTGCTAACCTGCTTATTTCACCTGCCATATCCTGCAGAGAAACCTGTTTCTGCACCCCACCCAATTCCCATGCAACTCGGGGCATTCCATAAACAACAGAAGATTCCTGATTCTGCCCCAAAGTCCAGGCCCCCTGTTTTCTCATTTCGGCAAGCTGTGCCGCTCCGTCTCTTCCCATACCAGTCATGATTACACCCAAAGCACGGTTCTGGTAAATAGAAGCCACACTTTCAAACAAAACATCAGCTGACGGTCTGTGTCCGTTTCTCTGTTCTGCATCTGAAAGCCTGATTATATTTCCAATTGTTCTTTTTTCTACAAGGATATGTTTATTACCGGGAGCAATATAAATGTGTCCCCCAAGAATTGGTTCTCCGTCCACAGCCTCGGTTACCGAAAGGGGACAAATAGAATCAAGGCTGGCAGCAAATTCTTTTGTAAAACCTGCCGGCATGTGCTGAACAACCAGAACAGGCTGTTTCAAATTAGGATCGATATTTTTAAAAACTTCACGAAGCGCATTTGGTCCGCCTGTTGAAATACCTAAAGCAATAATTTCGATTCTTCCACCAGTTCTGACAGGCTTAATTTCAATTTTTTCTTTTGGTTTTGCAGACGTCCATTTTAAAGCTGAAATAATTTTCTTTTCTGAACTTGTAACCGGAGCAGCCTTTGCACCTTTTTTTTCCAGAACAAATCTTTCTGCCTCTTTAAGTTTTATCTGATGATCAAAGAAATCAGGGTCATAAACTTTTTTGCCTTTTATTCTGGCATAACCTCCCCCGTAGCTGGAAATGTACTCAATAATATCACGGGAAACATCTCCAATTTTTAGAGAAACAGAACTTCCGCCTGGTTTGGTTACAAAGTCGCTGGCACCAAGAGAAAGACATTCCATTGTGATTACTGCACCTTCGGTAGCAACACTGGAAATTACAATTACAGGAACATCAATACCACGATTCTTTCTTTCCTTAAGAAACTGGAGACCTGTCATAACAGGCATTTCTATATCAAGGAGAATTACATCCGGACTTTGTGTATTAAGTTTATCAAGAAGATCCTGACCGTTTTCTGCTTTAAAACAAATTGAAAGACCTTCGGTTCCGTCAATTATACGACCAATAAGGTTTCTCATTAAAGCTGAATCGTCACAAATTGCTACTGATATATCTTCCATATCTCGCCTTCACTTTTTTTATTACTATGCTGTTAAATCATTTTGGAGTCTTTTGATAAAGGCATGCCCAATCCGTTTTTAGAAATTCAAATTTTGTATTCATACCGAACAACGATTCTGAGTGTCCGATAAATAAATATGACTGAGGAGCCATTGAATTCCAGAATCTGTCGATTACAGCTTTTTGTGCAGCTTCATCAAAATAAATAAGAACATTGCGACAGAAAATTACATCCAAATTTCTGGCTCCGGAGTCGTTCTTTAAGTTATGGTAGTCAAAACGAACTGTATCAAGAATTTCTTTTTTAATTTGATATCCGTCTTCTACCTGTGTAAAATACTTTGCTAAATATTGTGGCGGAATACCATCCACCTTTGAATTAGCATAGAACCCCTGCTGTCCTACCATTAAAGATTTTAGGGAAATATCACTGGCTGTAATATGAAAACTGAACGGAGGTTTGCAAATCTCTTTCATTACCATAGCAATGGTAAAAGGCTCTTCTCCTGTTGAACAACCCGCACTCCAAATTCTGATTGTTTTATCAGGGCTGTTTTTTTTAATTTCCATTACATGAGGAATTACATAATTAATAAAAGCATCAAAATGCGGCTGATTTCTGAAGAAACGTGTAAGATTTGTAGTAACAGAATCCAGCATAATCTTCATTTCTTCTTTATCGGTAGTTACAATTTTGTAATACTCAGACGGAGAAACTATATTTTTCTTATGAAGCAGTTCCTTAATTCGGCTGTCCAATATTGAACGGTTATTGGCTGAAAAAGTTATGCCACTTTCATCATAAATAATCTTTCGGAAAGTCTCAAAATCGGAATCTGTAAGTATATCAACCATATTGCTATTATTATAACTCTTAAATACCGATTTTACAAACAATAATATAGAGAAAATAGAGTTTTCTTTTTGGGGCATTTTGAGTCTATCTATCGAATATTTATTTCAAGTATACCTGAACGAAAAATGCGGGTTAGGGAGCATTTTGAGTGTCTCTATCGAATATTTGAAATAAACAAAGTTTATTTCAAATACACCATTAAAAGCATAATATCACTGTTTCTTATACCCGAAATGCGGTTTGCCTGACCTAAAGTCTGTGGGCGTACGGCTTCAAGTTTAAGGCGGCTTTCGGCAGAAAGGGACGGTATAGCTCCGTAATCAAAATCCAAAGGAATTCGTGTATTTTCCATTTTATGCATTTTTTCAACCCTTTTATCCTGCTTTTCTATGTAATACTTGTACTTTGCTTCTATTTTTGCAGCTTCCCACTCATTTTCAGGGTATCCTGGGTTTTCCATATCGGGCTTTTTAAGAATCATAGCTTCAAGTTCTGAAAGACGGGCATATTTTTCTTCTACACGGGAAAGTTCAGCCTGAGT